>CALDOC010000396.1 GCA_937914675.1 uncultured Sulfurimonas sp. | reverse complement strand
CTGATAATAGGGCGGATTCCAAAAGACCCCTTCGCACCGTCGCAGACCGGCACGTACCGCGTGCAAGTTCGTCGCGAGGACGAACGGATTGTAAACGCGAAGCTTGGCTCCAAGACGAGAAAAGTCGCGTTTGCCGATTACCTCTCAAGGCGTTTTTACAACGCCAGCCAAAGACGCTCAAAGGGGTCTCGCGGCACCGGCCGCAGCGGAATCATCACCATTAATAAGCCGGGTCAGTGCGTTTTAGAGAGAAACAGCGTTCTTGTCACGGATGAAATCATTGAGGTTCGCTGCTTTTTGGGACTTCCCGCGATAGGGAGGATAATTAGCGCGGACATTGCGCGACAAATGTTTTTTAAAGAACTTGTTGAAATAGTCGAAGAATCTTTGCTGAGAGAAAATATTGACCATGAAGAGATGCAAAGGCACCTTGAAGTCGCGGAGGATACGGAGTTTCTCAGAGAAAAACTCGACTCGCTCGGATTGATCGCGTTTATAGCCAACGGTTCCGTCTTGCCTCGTCAAAGCGGCGCGAGCGACAAGCCCATGAGCGGCGAAACGGCGATCGCTTTTATCGCGCCGCTAAGTATGAGCGTGGAGATAGAATTGCCAAACGCGGGAATCATAAAGGGGATGGCGATAAAAAAAGGAATCACGCTCATAGTGGGTGGCGGATTCCATGGAAAGTCGACGTTGCTTCACGCCTTTGAAACCTGCGTTTACAACCATATTCCCGGCGACGGCAGAGAATATTGCGCTTCAAACGCGAGAGCGGTGAAAGTCAGGGCGTACGCCGGCAGACGAGTGCTCAAAACGGATATATCCTTATTTATAAACAACCTTCCATTGGGTCGCGACACAAACTCGTTTTGCGCAAACAACGCCAGCGGCAGCACCTCGCAGGCGGCGAACGTTATGGAGGCCATCGAAGCTGGTGCCGAAATTTTGCTCATGGACGAGGATACCTGCGCGACGAACTTTATGATGCGCGACGCTAAAATGCGCCAACTAGTGGACAAAAAAGACGAGCCGATTACGACCTTCATAGACAGAGTTCGACCACTTTACGAACAAAAAAACGTTTCAACGATTTTAGCGCTCGGCGGAGTGGTCCTGACTCTCTTCATCTTTCATCTGACCGGACGGCTCAACGCCATCCAGGTCAAGCAGAACGAAAGCGATGTCAAGACGGCCGAAATGAAAGTGCGTTTTTCCCTGATGGACCTGCAGAAGTACGTTGGCGAGTCCATTGCCGATGATT
>CALDOC010000395.1 GCA_937914675.1 uncultured Sulfurimonas sp. | reverse complement strand
TACAATAAATTCAATAATAATTACAATACCATTAAACGATCAAGACAGTTAAGTTGTAAAAAAAGAATCTATACACTATAATTGCGTCTTCAAAATTTATCAAAATTAACAGGACTATATATTGCTTTATTGGTTACATGAATATTTCAACATAAACTTACTCGGCTATATAAGCATCAGAGCTGGATTGGCTTTTTTTATCTCTCTCGTGCTTACTATTTTTTTACTTCCAAAATTTATCAAATGGGCGCAAAAAAACTCTAGAGTGCAACCCATAAACGAGTGGGCCCCCGACACGCACAAAGCGAAAGTCTCAACTCCCACTATGGGTGGAATTGTTTTTATTTTTGCCACAATAGTTTCTTCATTACTCACCATAAAGTTTTCGAACATTTACGCCGTTGGTGGCATATTAACGCTAATTTTATTTGCTCTAATTGGCTTTCAAGACGATTACGCAAAAGTGAAAAAAAACGAAAATTTGGCGGGACTCAAAGCAAGAACAAAACTTCTCCTTCAAATCATCGCTGCGCTAATACTTTCATCATACTTATACTTTTTCGCTAATTTCAATACTGATTTATACGTGCCATTCATTAAATCGCCAGTTGTTGACATGGGTCTCTTTGCCATGATTTTATGGGTCTTGGCAATTATTGCCACTTCCAACGCGGTTAATTTAACTGACGGTCTGGATGGATTGGCGACAGTCCCTTCTATCGCAGCTCTAACCTCATTTTCAGTAATTATCTATATAATTGGAAACGTAAAGTTTAGTTCATACCTTCTGCTTCCATATTTTCCAATAGGTGAAGTCGCCATCATAGCGAGTGCTCTTATGGGTGCGTTAACTGGCTTTTTATGGTACAACTGTCATCCCGCCGAAGTTTTTATGGGAGATAGCGGTTCTTTGACCATTGGCGCGTTCTTGGGCTATCTGGCCATCATATCCAAAAGTGAAATTTTACTCGTACTGATAGGTTCTATCTTCGTTATTGAGACCATGTCGGTCATACTTCAAGTGGGAAGCTTTAAACTTCGTAAAAAAAGAGTTTTTTTGATGGCTCCAATTCATCATCATTTTGAAATGAAAAACTGGGCCGAAAATAAAATCATCGTTAGATTTTGGATTATAGCGATTCTTTCAAACCTCGTCGCTCTCATAAGTTTGAAAATTCGTTGATGCGAAACATCGCCATATTATCTTCTCACAACGGCAGTGGACTCGACGCCATAATTGAAGCGATAAATAAAAATTTATTGAATCTTAACATTGCGTTAGTCGTATCAAACAATACAAACGCCGTTGTACTTCAAAAAGCGGATAAACTTAACATTAAAAACTTTTTGATTAACGAAGCAAACCATGACAATCCAAATGAAAAAATACACGCGCTGCTCAAAGAGTACGATTGCGAGTATGTTTTTCTCTCCGGATATATGAAAAAACTTCCATCGCGAATAACGCGGAATTTTAAAGTTATCAACTCTCATCCTTCTCTTTTACCAAAGTATGGAGGAAAGGGCATGTATGGAAGATTTGTTCATGAAGCGGTAATACAAAATAAAGAAACTTTCAGTGGAGTCACAATCCATGAAGTCAATGGAGAATATGACGATGGAAATATAATTTTGCAAGAAACCATCGCCTTATCTGAGAATGAATCTGCAAATACTCTTGAATCAAAAATAAAAGCCCTTGAAAAAATAGCGATAGTCAATGGCCTGCAAAAATGTTTGAATTAGCGGAGTATATTGGAATCATCGCCTTTACAATGAGTGGATTTTTTATTGCCACTCGAAATAAACTAGATCTGTTGGGGATTTTGGTGGCAACGTTTCTCACCGCCCTTGGTGGTGGGATTTTAAGAGACATTGCGGTCGATAAAACTCCTTTTACGTTTTCACATAACTATCCCGCTCTCATCGTAGTCTCGGTCCTTCTCACTCTTATCTTTTTTAAATTTCATAGAAAAGATTCCATTGAAAACAAACCACTTTTTATTTTAAGCGATTCAATAGGTTTAGTTTCATTTAGCATATCCGGAGCGCTCATAGCCATCGAACAAGGCTTAAACTTAACAGGCGTTATAACTATGGCGTTTGTCACGGCCGTTGGCGGTGGAATCGCGCGAGACGTTATCATCAATGAAGTTCCTTTTGTTTTAAAAACAGGCTTTTATGGGACAGTGTCTATTCTAATAGGAGTAGTTTTGTACAGCTTAAACTCTCTGTATACAATCTCTTTTACAAATATAACTATTTTGTTTATTCTCTCCCTAGCCCTTAGAATGGTAGCCTACTATAAGAAGTGGTCCATACCGCTCAAATAACATTTCAATCCCTAAGCTAACTTTCAGTAGTACCAAGATATAATTTCGCTCTTTAAAAGATGGCCAATTAGCTCAGTCGGTAGAGCAAATGACTGAAAATCATTGTG
>CALDOC010000394.1 GCA_937914675.1 uncultured Sulfurimonas sp. | reverse complement strand
TCTCGTGGCAAAAGCTTTTAAAAGTTCATCGCCAACTTGATGCCCTAAAGAGTCGTTGATATTTTTAAAATTATCAATATCCATAAAAAGAACGCCGCCAAAGCGTTGGTGTCTATCAAGTCTTGCGATTTGCTGTTCTAATCTCTCGTATAACGTCATACGATTGGCTAAACCTGTAAGTGAGTCGTAAAAAGCTTGGTGATGAATTCTTTCATCAGCTTTGACTCTTTTTGTAATGTCCTTGACAATGCCGAGACCACTTTGAAAATTATTTGAAATGTCATAAAGTGGAACGGTTTGCATATTTATCCAAATCAGTTTGTCAGAAATTTTTGTACGATAGGGACCTTCATAAAATCCATTGTTTCCATTAATCACAATCTCCAAGGTTGGTTTAATTCTTGCGTCTGGAAGGGTTTTCATGTCAAGGTTGATTAATTCTTCGAGTGGAGCTTGAATGAGCTCCGCAAACGCTTGATTTGATTCTTCGATGATTAAATCTTTGTTGTACGTAAAAACGCCGATTGGCGCTTGTTTGAAAATAGAGTGAAATCTATTTTGAGAGTGAAGCAACTCTTTTTGCGTCTGCATCAAAACGAATTTTGACGTAACTACGCTTATGAGGTTGTTATTATATTTTTTTAAAAATACAATTAACAAAATAAAAAAAATAATCATAAGCGCAGAAATTAGCGTATAAATAGTTTTGTCTTGAATAAAAAGAGTGTAAGTAAATGGTAGCAGTAAAATCATTATATATAAAATTGTTAGGCTTCTATACGCTCCTAAACTCATGACGGCTCCAGCTGTCAAACCAGCAATAACCATAAACAAAAATGCTTGATAAAGCGGCTCTTGAGTTGGAAAAAGAAAAATAAACTCGCCACTCATTATGACGGCTGTAAGAAGAGTGTACGATTTAAAACGCTTTTCCGCTTTGTCAAGTGATTTTTTGGATGAATTTTTTAGATATGAGAAGGCTTCGGCGTTTCTAAAAATAAGTAACGCCGTAAGCAAAGAGAACCATACCAAAACATCTCTTGGATTGGATATGTCCCAGAAAGCAGTTGATATTATAACGCCGCTTGAAAATATTGCTATGGAAGATATTGGAAGGTTTTCTAAAGCTTGCTTTATTAGCTCTTCTCTTACTTCTAAATTAGACTGATTATAGGTGTTCATGGTGAGTATTGTAGTATTTTATTCTTAAATAAAAGTCAATGGATTACTACCGATTTGTATGCGTTTAAATTAACTTTTACGCCTATCAAAGTCTCTTCAACTCCGCTGTTGCGTCTTTAGAGTATAAGAGAGTATGATTATATTGATTATCAATTTATATATCTAGTTACTTTGCAAGCAGAGCGTCTGGAGAGACTCGAACGCCATTGGCGCTTAAAATCGTAGGCGTTCCATTTATCCCAATTTTCGTAGCTTCGTCTAGGCTTTTTTGTATTTTGTCATTTAAAATCTTTAGTTGCGCAGTTTCGTAGTTCGCTTTTGCGTACTCAGCGCTTTTTTGCGCTATGTCTTTCATAGCTTTGGCCTTTGCAATATCGTCTTTTTGGTTTAAGATATATCTGCTCATGCTTTTTGCGTTTTTATGAAAGGACAATGGAAATAGAATGGTGTAAACCGTTACGTCGCTCTTAAGGAGAGTCAATTGATTTTCGAGTTTTTGACAATAGGGACACTCTGGATCCGTAAAGACGAAATACTCATTTTTTCCGTTTCCAGTTTTGTAGGCGGCTACGCTTTTCAAGACGTCTGCGTCAATGGCGAAAGGTATGCTAAGCTCTGCGCCAGTTTTAGGGTTATATGCTTTGCCTATCATTAAAGTGTTGAAATCTTTTGTTAAAAACGCTTCAACCTGAGCGGGTCTATCACCTTTTATCTCCGCTTTAAACTGATAAACCGTTCCATGGTCAATCACTTGCGTCACTTTCGCGCCAATTTTTTTAATCATTGAGAGTTCATCAATCCGAGCCTTCACTTTCTCATTGTCTCCAAAAAGAGAACTACTCAGAAGTAGAGCGATAAAGAGAGAGGCTATTTTTACGTTTTTCATGTTTTTCCTTTTTACGTTGTTTACGCTTTTTCCCAAAACGTACCTTGTGGAGTGTCCATTAGAATAACTCCATAAGCTAAAATTTCATCCCTAAGTTTATCAGAAGTTTCAAAATCTTTAGCAACCTTTGCTTCATGACGCTTTTGAATAAGCTCGTCAAGTTTTGTTTTTTTGTCTTCGTCCATTCCAAATTGAAAGTGCTCAAATGGGTTTTTACCTCCAAATCCAAAAATTTCTTCGATAAAGAGAAGATTTGCAAGAGTCTCTTTTTTGAGTTGCTTGTGTTTGCCGGCGCCGTCTAAAGTCTCGTTGGCGATTGAGAGCATTCCCTCGATGAGCGCTAAAGCGGAAGATACGTTCATATCGTCGCTTAAAGCTTTTAACAACTCGTCTTTAAATGGAGTTCTCTCTGAGTTTGCCGCTAATCCAAAAAGACGTTTTTTAAGTCTATAAATCTTGTCAAGTCGTTTTTTCGCAATGCCTAAATCATCAGAGTTAAAGTTAAAATTGCTTCTGTAATGCGTGCTTAAGAGATAAAATCTCAAGACCTCTCCATCGTATTCTCTCAGAGCGTCTTTTAAGAAAAAACTATTGCCTAAAGATTTAGACATTTTTTCGCCGTTGATGTTTACAAAGCCGTTGTGCATCCAATAGTTTGCGAGCGAGTGATTTGTTGAGCATCTCGTTTGCGCGGCTTCATTCTCGTGATGGGGAAAAAGCAAGTCGGCTCCGCCTCCATGAATGTCTACCGCAAACTTGGCGTCGGGTTTCGCCAAGTGCTTTTCTATCATGGCCGAACACTCCAAGTGCCATCCTGGACGACCTTTTCCGTAAGGGCTATCGTAAGTGACAGTGTCGTCTTTTACAGATTTCCATAAGGCAAAATCGGCGCTGTTTTTCTTCAGTCCCGAACTCTCGACTCTCTCTTGTTTATCCTCTTCGTCTTGGACGCGAGAGGAGAGGGTGAGGTATTGACTATCGCTTGCGGTGTCAAAGTAAACGTCTCCCTCGGAAGTCGTATAGGCGTGATTGGAGTCAATGAGTTTTTGTATCATTCCCGTCATGGCGTCCAAACTTTCGGTAGCTTTTGGCTCAATATCGGGACGAGCAACGCCAATCATCGCCATCTCTTTATGAAAAGCATCCGTGTAAAAGTCCGTAATCTCTTTTATCTCTTTTCCCCGTTCAAGCGCCTTTTTGATGATTTTGTCATCAATGTCCGTGATGTTTCTGGCGTAAGTGACGTCATAGCCATTGGCTTTTAAAACGCGAGTGAGCAAGTCGAAGACCAAAGCGGATTTGGCATGACCCAAATGAGCGTCGTCGTAAACGGTTGGACCACAGACGTAAAGTGAAACTTTTCCCTCTATCATGGGCTCGAACTTTCGTTTTGTTTTTTGTACTGAATCAAATATTTGCATCTATATGTTCCCTTATCTCTTTTAGTAGGTTCATCTCATTCATCCACTCTTCATGAGCTATACAATCATCTTGCGCTCCGAGTATCATGGCGACTACCATTCCGCGAGCGGAACTGTCTCCACCCGCTTTCGCGTTTTTTTGCATGACGGTTTTGAAGTCGTCTTCTAAAGATAACAGGTGAATGACGCCAGCGAAACCGCCATCTATGCCGCAAGCGGGACCAAAGGCTCTGATAGAGTTGATAGTGTCGCTATTTTTACTTTCCACCCCAGCATTTATCCATTGCTCTAAAAGAAGATACTTGCCTTTTAAATTTTGTATGTTGCTTTGTATCTCTTGATTTTCTTTTGAATCCCAAAGGAGTTCGGCAAAAAATCGGCTTGTTATTTTGGCTAATTCTGAGTTATGCGTAATCTCTACAAGATTTTTTACGTCACTTAAAAAACTCTCTTTTGAATTACAGCCAAGAAGAAGAGGAGCGAGACGACCGCAAATACTTAAATCATTCGACGCCGAATCCATTGAGACAAGAGCGTTGCGAGTCGCGCCATCAATATAACCAGAATAAGTTGACATTTTTTCGCTCCAAAAAGAGTAAAAGTCCATCTTGTCAAATTTTTTCTTCAAAGCCATGTACTCCAAAAGAAAAAACGTTTGATCTCCATAGTGAGTAAAATCACCTTTGTTTTTTCCTTTGTGCCACATGGCTTGAGGCGCGTTAAGCGTTTCCCACTCTATAGGCAAGTTTTTAAGCTGTTCTTCGTCATATACCCAATGGGAGCCAAGGAGGTAAGCGTCCGCGGTTAATGAAGCTAAAATCGAGTTTTTTATTTTTTTATTCATGAATGTCCTTATATAATTAAAGCGCTTGTAAATCTATGTAAAAAAAGTAAAAGCGACGTAAACAAAATAGCGCTTAATAGTAAATATACGCTATTTTTTGAACGAAGAATTTCTAAAAAATCACTTACTCCAAAAGCGCGGATTGTGAAAACGAAACTAACGACGCCTCCCATGGAACTCGCCAGCGCCAAACCGCTCACTCCCAATGGAGATATCAGCGAAAGGGCTAAAATAACGTACGTCGCTAAAGATATTGTCGCGATTTTTGCAGCCTTGCCTTGCATCTCTTTGGCGTATAACCAAAGGACGAATAGTTTTTGGAGTCCAAAGGGAAGTAAGCCAATCATATACATTTGCAAAACCATGGTCGTATTTTGCGTGTCGTTAGAGCTAAACGCGCCGCGTTCAAAAAGTAGCCAAGTGATTTCACGAGATAATATTATCCCGCCAATCGTACTCGCGGTGAGTAAAAAAGTCAAAAACCAAAACGCTTTTCTGAGGTTCTCTTTGGCTTTTTTTTCGTCATTGTTCTTTAAATATCGTGCAATTCTAGGAAACAGAGCGATGGAAGTCGCGATGGCGAAAAGCGCTAAAGGGAGCTGAAAAATGCGATTTGCGTAGTAAAGATAGGAGATGGAACCAGTTACTAAAAAGGAAGCCAAAAAAGTGTCTAAAAACGCGCTTACTTGAGCGGTTGAATTTCCCCACATCGCTGGAAAAAAGTTGTTGCGAAACTTTTTTGAATCATGTTTGATGAGCGTCGATTTGGCTCTTAGGTGTTTAAATCCACCAAAAAGAAGTTTCGACAAACCCATTTTATATATGGCGACCAAATGAACGCCAAGTTGTAATATTCCTCCAATGACAACTCCAAAACTTAGATAATAAACTATCTCGCTTTGGGATTTGTCATGCGACAAGTAGAGCGCTAGGATGAGGGACAAGTTTAACAACGCCGTGGAAAAAGCCGAGGTGGCGAAATGGTGTTTGTACTGTAGCATTCCACTTAAAAAAGTCATGGCGAAAACAAGAGGCAAATACCAAAAATTTATGGCGACGTAAGGCGAGGCCATCTCTATGGTCTCAGCGCTAAAACCAACCGCGATGGCTTTTGTGAAAAGGGAGGGAAGGAGATTGACAAGAAGCGCGATGAGTAAAATAATGGATAAAAAGACCAAAAAAACATTGGCTGAAAATACGGCCTTACGCTTCGTTCTCGCAAAAGCGGGTATAAACACCTGAGTAAACGCGCCTTCGGCAAAGATGCGACGAAATAGGTTGGGCAGTTTAAACGCGATGAAAAAAATATCACTGTAAACGTTCGCGCCAAGTACGGACGCCGTTAAAAAATCTCTTATAAATCCCAAAATTCTTGAGAAAAGAATTCCAAAACTATTTGTAAATATCGCTTTGAACATAGGACTCTTTTAGTGGTATATTATTTGCTTTACATAATTTTAACAAATGTTTAGTTAAAATATAGAATAAAATCTATTACGCAAGGATGATAAATGGCGTTGTTTGGGTCTGATCCAGAAGTTACACTTACGTTGACAAAAATTCGTCCAACTGTCATAAGAACTCAGAACGTTGCAAAAGAGTTGAAAAACATCGCTAAGTCTTATGGAGTTAAAGTTGACTCTTTAGATTTTAACATACTTGACGTGCAAACGTATACCAGAACAAACGAAGGAACGAAAGAGAGCGAGTGGGAGTTAGTCGAGGCTG
This sequence comes from uncultured Sulfurimonas sp., assembly GCA_937914675.1. Lineage (GTDB taxonomy): Bacteria > Campylobacterota > Campylobacteria > Campylobacterales > Sulfurimonadaceae > Sulfurimonas. Next base: position 178 of record CALDOC010000394.1, on the reverse strand, counting down.
ATAAATTATATGAATTAGACGAAGAACTCGCTCTTTTAAATCCAAACTTTCAAATTAAGCAGATGTATGAGGTTGAAATATTTTCTAAGTCTTTAGAAAATACGCGCTATAAAGATTTTCAATTGGCAGTTGGAGCAAACGCGACAAAATGTAAAGTGTACTTGAGCATATTGGCCAA
>CALDOC010000393.1 GCA_937914675.1 uncultured Sulfurimonas sp. | reverse complement strand
GTAAATATAAAAATAACTAAAGGAAATACGACAAAAGAACAAAAACAAAATTTAGTTTCTGGAGTAACCGAACTTTTAGAAAAAGTTTTGGGCAAAAATCCTAAAACAACTTTTGTCATCATTGAAGAAATTTCATGTGATAATTGGGGTATAAACAATACGTTAGTAAGTGATAGGAATAAATGAAATGATAGAACCAAAAAAATGTAAAGATATGAATGATATAAGATTTGCCATAGATGAAATAGATGCCAATATTGTGAAGCTGATTTCAAAAAGGTCAAAATATGTTCATGAAGCGTCAAAATTTAAAAAAGACGAAACGGCAGTAAAAGATTCAAATAGAGTAGCCAAAGTTATTGAATCAAAAAAAGAATTGGCGATTGAACATGGAGCCTCTCCAGAATTGATTGGAGATATTTATAAAATGATGATAGATTTTTTTATAAAAGAAGAATTAGAAGAGTGGAAGAAACAACAAAATGTATAACAAATCATTGGAGAGAAATATTTGACCCTGCGGCTCAAATGTTTCTCAATTCAAACGTAAAGAATTTATTAAAATAATATATGAGAAATCTACTTTATGGGATTTTTAAAAAAAGGGTTGGAATAATGAAAAAACTAAATGAATTAACACTAAAAAGTACAACAAAACAATGGTAAAACAACTATCGTAACTAATGGGTAACGTTGGATGAGACCTTTTAGTTTAAAAAATGGAGAGTCCCGTTTTAGTCGTAAAAAGTTCTAAAGCTTTTGTTCCGACGAGAGAATTGCCATTTTCATTTAGGCCGGGCGACCAAACGCATATGCCCATTTTCTCTGGTATGACGGCGACGATGCCTCCACCAACGCCACTTTTGCCTGGCAAACCCACGTTAAACGCGAAATCCCCAGAAGCGTCGTAGTGCCCACATGTGAGCATGACCGCGTTTATCCGTTTTGATTGCGAAGCCGTTATGTAAATTTGACCGCTTATCGGATCAACTCCATCGTTCGCCAAATACAGCATGGCTCTCGAGAGCGTTTTTGTATTCATCTCAACGGCGCAATGTTTAAAGTACGTTCCAACCACGTCCGCGACGCGATTGTCAAGATTGTTAAAACTTTTCATCAAGTTCGCCAAAGCGAGGTTTCTAAATCCATGTTCCATTTCCGACGCTGAGACGACGTCATTGGAAGTGATGGATTTTTCATCGGAGATGGCTCTTATGAACTCCAATACCTCTTTATAAGCGACTTGAGCGCTTCCATAATGGCTGATGAGCGCGTCGGTCACGTTGATCGCTCCGGCGTTTATGAATGGATTTCTCGGTTTGCCTTTCTCGTACTCAAGTTGCACGAGAGAGTTAAACGGATTTCCAGATGGTTCATGTCCGACGCGCTTGTACAACTCGGTACCGTAAAACTTTAGCGCCAGAGTGAAGGTAAACACTTTTGAAATGCTCTGAATCGAAAAAAGCGCGTCAGCTTGCCCGACGCTGTACTGCGTCCCGTCAAAAAGCGTTATCGTCATGGCGAATTGTTTGGGGTTCACTTCCGCCAGCGCGGGGATATAATTGGCGACTTTTCCGCGCTCGAGCAGAGGAAAAACTTCTTGTTCTATTTCAGCTAATATTGACTGATAATCCATTACGTAAATCCTATTTGGCAAAATTAATCTAATTATAGCTATGTTTTACTTGTAGCTTTGACGCCATGTCGTCGAAAGTCAAAAAAAGTAAATGCCAAGAGCATGGCATGCCATTAACTTAATTTTACATTAAATATATTTATATTTACAAAATAACCACTATATTGATTAAAATTCATACAGTTTTTAGTTAATATTACCTTAATCTATTGTTATAATTTTTCTGATATTAACAGTTGGAATTGAAAATGACAGAAAATGCGCCAACGCCATTGGAAAGTTTTATAAATTACAAGGCGGACACTGGTTCTCAGCGCATAAACTACTCCATAGACATGTTCAACGACAAGGGAGAAAAATATGAAAAATAAAACCTTACCAATTTTACTAAAAAATCAAAAAATTCTTCTCATTGGCGGAGGAAACGTAGCGCTACAAAAAGCGCAGGTTCTTTCTCACAATGAAATAGACTTCGCGATTGTGGCTCAAGAGCTTAATGAAGAAATTCTAAAAACGACGAAAAATATTAAAAAAAAAAGTTTTAAACTCAAAGATATTAAAGATTTTCATGTCGTGATAGACGCGACAGGCAACGAAAAAGTCGCCAAAAAACTGGTGAAGTACAAAAAAACTCATGACATTTTACTCAATGTCGTGGACGTTCCCGCGCTTTGCGATTTTTACTTTATGGCGCTGACTAAAAACAGACCATTGCAAATTGCGGTCTCAAGCAACGGAGCGAGTCCGACCGCCGCGAAGTTTTTCAGAGACGAATGCGAAAAGTTGATCCCAATGGACATAAGCGCTTATCTCAAAGAGAAGCAAAAGCAACGCGATAAGGGAATCATCGAAACGCAAACGACAAAAGAAGAGTTGCAAAAGCGAAACGCGAAAGTCTTTTTGGTCGGTTGCGGACTTGGAGACGTAGAGCTGTTAACCATCAAAGCTTACAAGACGATTCAAGAGATGGACGTTGTTTTGTACGACAATCTCATTAGTGACGAAATCATGCAAACGGTTCCAAACAAAACAAAAAAAATCTACGTCGGAAAACAAAAAGATTATCACTCGAAATCTCAAGAGGAGATAAACGCTCTTATCATAAAGTACGCAAAAAAAGGTTTAAAAGTCGCAAGACTCAAAAGCGGGGACCCTTTTGTGTTTGGCCGTGGCGCGGAAGAGTTGCATGAGCTTTTGCTAGAGGGGATAAAAACCGAAGTGATAGCGGGAATAAGTTCCTCGATTTCAGGACCGACCATGGCGAACATGCCCATCACGGCGAGAGGCTACTCGAGTGGATTTAGCGTCGTGTCGGCTCACTTGAAGGGAAACAGCGTCAACCTCGACTGGGTTGATTTGCTTGGCAAAAAAAATCACACCGTAGTAGTTTTGATGGGAATTAGTCGAGCGAACGAGATACTCGAAGAGTCAAAAAGAGTGGGAATCGACCAAGAGAAGCCATGCGCGATTATCTCCAACGCGAGTAGGAAAAATCAAAAAGTCTTAAGCGCAAAGCTAAAGGATTTGGCTCAAATGGCGGCGGATTCTGTGAGACCGGCCATTATAGTTTTTGGCGACGTAGTGAAATTAAATAAAATATTGGGAGACTTGTCATGATAAAACTACAAGAAGCGTATGACGCGAGAAATCAAAAACAGAACAAAATAGAAGAGATGAAAAATCTTAAAAATCCGATGGAAGCATTAAATCATTTAGAGAGTTACGCGGCGAATGGATACGATTCCATACCGGATGAAGATAAAAAATACTTCCTAAAATGTTTTGGAATCTATGACAAAGACAGCTTGACTCCAAAACAATTTATGATGCGCGTTCGCATACCCGGAGGGCATTTAAACTCAATCCAAGCGAAAAAACTTGGCGAAATCGCAAGAGATTTTGGGCAAGATTACATAGACGTAACGACTCGTTCTCAAATAGAGTTTCGTTACTTAAACATAGAAGACGTTCCAAAAGTCATAAGAGGCATGAATGAAGTTGGTTTGAACTCTTACCAAACTGGAGTGGACAACTTTAGAAACATAGTCACAGACCCATTGGACAAAGACGGATTTGACAACGTATTGCCTTCATATGAGCTTTTACTAAAAATACAAAGCCAATTTTTATATAATCCTGATTGGATTTCAACTCTTCCAAGAAAGTTCAACACAGGAATTTCAGGTTCTCTTTCAAACAGATGCAATATCTTTGGTCATGATTGTTGTTTCGTTTTGGCGCAAAAAGATGGAGTTTATGGCTACAACATGTACCTTGGCGGTCGAGTTGGAATGATCGCGCAAGACGCCGACGTTTTTTTAGCCAACGACGAAGAAGTTTTAAAAGCGTTTGAATCCATCACGGAACTTTTTAAAAAATACGGCTTTAGAGACAACAGAAACAAAAACAGACTTCATTTCCTCATAGAAGCGGTTGGCATGGAGACGATTTCTAGCGCGATTCGTGAGAGAGCCGGAGTGGATTTCGCGACGGCTGGACACACCATGACGAACATGAACGCGAACGATTCTGAGGCCGGAAAAGTGCAACTTCGCGATGGAAGTTTTGGGCTTCAAGTCGTCGTGCCATCTGGAATATTTTCAGGAAGCGCCCTTATCTCGCTGGCGCAAGTGAGTGAAAAACATGGAAACGCCCAAGTGCGATTTAACGTTGAGCAAAACGTCTATATCTTAGGCGTCAAAGACGTCGACGCCGCTTTGGCGGACGAGTTTTTTAAGAAGTACAAAAATGTCAACACTCCTTACTTTAACAACCTTATCGCATGCGCCGGAACCAAACATTGCTCTTTTGGAGTCATCGAAAACAAAGAAGACGCCATAGAGATGTCGACCTACTTAAGCGAAGCCGTTCCACTGGAATCGGGAAGAATCAGAATGTACTGGTCGGCTTGCGTAAAAGGATGCGGAACGCATGAGATAGCCGACATCGGCTTTGAGGGCTGCAAGGCCAAAGTGAATGGAAAAACGGAAGACGGCGTTCACATCACTCTCGGAGGGAAACTTGTAAACGACGGTAAAAATGGCTATACGGTGATGAAAGCGGCTCCTTTGAGATTCGCCAAGTTTTACATAGAAACTCTCGCTTTGGAGTACAAAAAACTACGATTGAAAAATGAATCCTTTGAAGCGTTTAATGACAGAGTGTTAGTTGGATACACTCCCGCTTATATTGGTTTCACCATGCAACTCCAAGCGTATTTAAGAGCTAAAAAAATAGAAGTAAACATAGATATAAATTCTTTGCAAAAAACTGGTAAAAACGAAGAGTTTGAACTTTTTGAACTGGGTCGAAAACTTTACCATCAACTTACAAAACAAGAAGCGTACTCGGCCTATGAGAGATTTTCAAATGAAAATAAAAGGGAAAAGCTTGCGGATGTTAGCAAAATTCACCCGAACATGGATGAAAATATAGCGATTATGCTAGAAAAGATGTTAGGTGAAGAAAAACAAAGGGCGGTCGTTTTTTCAGAGCTTACGCCTCTTTTGGCTTTTTAAGACTCTAACGCTTCATCGAGTTCCAAAGCTCCAGCTTTGGAACTCATATATCACTTTATAATAAAAAATTTACCAAATACGATGAACCTCAATTAATCCATTAACACCTTCATAATCTCTAGCACTTGAGTATCGCCAATGTTTTGCTTCATCAACATAACCCCTTTTTATGGGATTATTATGAATATAATTTATTCTATCTATCATCATTTTTTCATTTAAAATATATTTTGGTTGGATGCCCTCTTGCCACACCTGATAAGTAGTTTGACTCTTATACGCTTTTTTGTAGAATGCCAACTGTTCAAGTATTGTCGTTACTTTTTTCTCTTGCAATACTTTTAGTATCTCTTTAGCGGTAAATGATTTAAACTTTGTCATGGTATTTGCCAAGTCATCACTACTTGCTACTAAGTGCAGATGATTTTCTAAGATGACATAAGCATATATTTTTAGATTATCACTTTTTTGTAAAAATTTTAGGCTGTCAAAAATGATTTGAGTGGTAGTTGTTTGCGTAAAAAGTGGTATCCAGTGCAGTATGGTGCAGGTTATAAAATGAGGTGCTGTTGGCTCATAAATTTTATATCTACTTCGTCCCATAAGTTTACCTTATTTTTTGAAATTATATCATTATTATACTAACCTGAGTTCGATATAAACACACTAGTTCCAAAGCTCCAGCTTTGGAATTTATACATCACTTTGAGTTGTTGTAGGCATTAGCATCAAGTTGTTCTATGCATTCCCATCGGGACGATGGGAACGAGTGAGATTGGAAAGAGGAGTCTTTTAAGACTCTAAAGCTTCGCTAGTTCCAAAGCTCCAGCTTTGGAACTCATACGTCATTTTGAATTGTTGTAGGCGTTACCATCGGGACGATGGGAACGAGGAGCAAAATTCACCCGAACATGGATGAAAATATAGCGATTATGCTAGAAAAGATGTTAGGTGAAGAAAAACAAAGGGCGGTCGTTTTTTCAGAGCTTACGCCTCTTTTGGCTTTTTAAGACTCTAACGCTTCATCGAGTTCCAAAGCTCCAGCTTTGGAATTCATACATCATTTTGAGTTGTTGTAGGCGTTAGCATCAAGTTGTTCTATGCATTCCCATCGGGACGATGGGAACGAGGAGATTCGCTAGTTCCAAAGCTCCAGCTTTGGAACTCATACGTCATTTTGAATTGTTGTAGGCGTTACCATCGGGACGATGGGAACGAGGAAAGTTTAGAAAATGATTTTTTCCTCGTTCCATCCTCTCCTGAGGTGGAATGCATACAATGTCTAAACTCACCATAATCTCTCAACTTCAATCAATCCAACTACCCCATGATAATCCCTAGCACTGCTATATCGCCAATGAGCAGGTTTATCTACAAATCCCTTTTTAACAGGATTATTATGAATATAATCAACTTTTATTTGCATCATTATCTCATTTTGTATGAGTTTAGGTTGGCTTAAGTGTACATAGTAATTTAAGTATGTATTCCACCTCAGGAGAGGATGGAACGAGGAGATTAAACACATAATAGTATATTTACAATATGTTGTGTATAATTACACAAAGGATTCAAGTGCCAACAATATTTAGTATAGGTGGATATAGATTTTTCTTCTTTAGTGATGAACATACACCAGAACATATACATATTGAAAAGGCTGATGCATATGCTAGGATTGAATTAGATAATTTTAAAGTAACAGATAGTTACAACTTAAACTCAAAAGAGTTAAAGAAGTTACTAAAACTTGTGCAAGAAAACAAAGAAAAATTACAAGGAGCATGGAGTGAATACTTCAAAGAATAGAACTCTCATTAAATCAGTTGGCTTTGGTGATGAAAAAATGTATATAGAACTTAACTCAAGTAAAGTACTTACTGTCCCATATGAATATACCAGTAAATTAAAAAATGCTAATATTAATGAATTACATGATTTTAGATTAATTGCTGGTGGAATAGGTATACATTTTATTAATATCGATGAAGACATATCAGTAGCAGGTATTATTAGAGATTTTGGAAATGAAACAAAAAGAATAAATATCTCAGTAGGTGCAAATTTTTTAGATCAAGCTGATCACTATGCAAAAGAACATCACATGAGTCGTTCAGCTTTAATTCAAAAAGCTACTTTAGATTACATAGCTTCTTGAATTTTTCCGGCTATGTTCCTGTATCGTTTTGAGCTGTTGTAGGCGTTCCCATCGGGACGATGGGAACGAGGAGTCTTTTAAGACTCTAAAGCTTGTTTGACGTCGTCTATCAAATCTTGAGCGCTTTCTAGTCCGGCGGAGATGCGAATTAGTCCCGATGGCACGCCACATGCTATGAGTTCTTGCTCATTTAATTGTTGGTGAGTCGTCGACGCGGGATGCGTTATGATTGATTTTGAATCGCCTATGTTTACGACGAGAGAGTAGAGTTTTGTGGCGTTTACGATTTTGGTGGCTTCTTCTAAAGAGTCAACCTCAAAACTGAGAAGACCGCTCGCTAATCCATCGTCAAAATATTTTTGCGCGTTTTCATAGTTTGAGTTGCTTTTAAGACCCGGATAATTTACTTTCTTCACCTTTGGATGCGACTCTAAAAAGGTAGCCAATTTCAGCGCGTTCCTCGAGTGTTCTTTAATCCTAAGACTTAAAGTTTCTATCCCCTGTATAAATAACCATGAGTTAAAAGGCGAGACGACCGCGCCTAAATCACGAAGCAATGAAAGTCTTGTTCGTAAAGTATAAGGAGGCAGGGGAACGTCAACATACACGAGACCATGATATGACGCGTCTGGTTCATTGAAGTGAGCGTAACGAGGATTGCCTTTTAGTTTTTCCAAAAGACCTTTTCTCTCAACTAAAATTCCGCCAATGGCGAGACCTTGTCCCGTGGTGTATTTTGACGCGCTATGCACGGATATGTCGGCTCCAAATTCAAAAGGACGACATAAAACCGGAGTCGCCACTGTGTTGTCGACGACGGTTAGGATTCCATGTTTGTTCGCCACGCTCGTTATGGCTTCAATGTCCGCCACGTCTATGCTTGGATTTGTCAAGGATTCGAAAAAAACGACCTTTGTCTTGTCGTCTACGAGCGCCTCTATCTCGCTTGGATTGTGAACGTCAAAAAACCGCGCTTCTATGCCAAATCTCTTAAGAGTGTGGGCCGTTAAGGTCAAACTTCCACCGTATAGTTGTTTCGCGCACACGACGTTGTCTCCCGCTTCGGCTGCGTTCGCTATGGCGTAAAAAATCGCGCTCATTCCGCTTGAAGTCGCTATGGCGGCTTCTCCGCCTTCAAGCTCGGCAAAACGCTTTTCAAACACGTCCGTCGTGGGGTTGTTGAGACGAGTGTAAATGTTTCCAAGTTCTTTTAACGCGAACAGGTTCGCGGCGTGTTCAACGTCGCGAAATTCGTACGCGGTAGTCATGTAAATGGGAACGGCCATCGTCCCTTGAGAATCTTTTTCGTAACCCGAGTGTAGCGCTTTTGTTTGTAAATCCATTGTTAGCCTTTTGTTTTGAATGATTGTATTATTTTATCTCAAATTGCATTAATAAGTTTTGGCAATTATTTAAAGTCTTTTAAGATCTCATCTTTGAGCGCTTGTAAAAACTCCAAAATATTTTTTTGGTAAGCAAGAGTGTCTTCGTCATGAGTGAGCGCAAGGAGAGGGGTTAAGGATTTTATGTCTATTTTTTTTGCGTACCGAGGAACTATCTTGAGTTCTTTGATGATATGTAAAACTAACGTATCTAAGTCTAGACCATTTTTGTCTCTAACTTTTTGTACCATCTCTTTCGTTGATAGCATTAAAAGATTTGACCTATCGACGTCGCCGTCATATATGTGCATGCCTATGTCTTTTACGATAATGTAATTTTCAACTTTTGCTTTATCATTAGCCGCAATGACAAGCGCGAATATTTTAGCTCGAAATTCCAATGAACCATGATGATGAACGAATAGCTCGCGAAACGCGCTGAAAAAGTGGTGTTTTAGTCTAAAACCGAGTCTCATATATACTCCTTGTGTGATATTATAGTATAATTTCAAAAAACAGCGTAATAGGGATTATTTTATGGGTAGAGCATTTGAGTATAGAAAAGCGTCAAAGTTGAAAAGATGGGGAGCTATGTCAAAGTTATTTCCAAAACTTGGAAAAATCATAACGATGGCGGCAAAAGAAGGCAGTAGCGATCCTGACATGAACGCTAAACTTCGCACCGCAATTATTAACGCCAAAGCTGAAAATATGCCAAAAGACAACATTGAGGCGGCTATTAAACGCGCTAGCGCTAAAGACACGGCTAGCATGCTTGAAGTAAATTTTGAAGGAAAAGCTCCTCATGGCGTTTTGATATTTATTGAGTGCATGACTGACAACAATACGAGAAGCGTCGCGAACGTAAAAAACATTCTCACAAAGCACGGTGGAGAGTTGTTGACAAATGGTTCTTTAGAGTTTATGTTTTCTAGAAAAGCCGTTATAGAGTTTGAGTTTAAAGACGACATGGACGTTGAAGAACTTGAAATGGATCTTATTGACGCGGGACTCGAAGAGATAGAAGTTGAAGAAGGCGTTGCAATCGTAACTGGCGATTACACAAGTTTTGGCACTTTAACGAAAGCTTTGGAAGACATGGGGATCGAAATCACAAAAGCCAACTTAGAAAGAATGGCAAATACTCCAATGACAATTTCAGAAGCCGATCAAGAAGACATCGATAAAATTTTAGAGAGATTGGAAGATGACGAGGATGTACAAAAAATTTTTACAAACTTAGTCTAATTTTAGATGCAATATATAGAAAATATTTCTATTTATACACACGAGGTGAAGCGATCAAAATTTATCGCTCATCTTATTCCTTACGAGATTTACGAATCCACTCTTAAATCACTCAAACAAGAACATCCTAAGGCTAGACATTTTGTGAGCGCTTTTAGGTACTTCAACGAATATGACCAAATATTGGAAGGTTCTAGCGATGATGGAGAGCCAAAGGGCACTTCAGGCAAGCCATCGCTCATGGTGCTACAAGGTCATGAACTTATTAACTCCGCCGTTATAATAGTTAGGTATTTTGGTGGCACGAAACTTGGAACGGGTGGTTTAGTCAGAGCGTATGGCGACGCAGTAAATTTAGCGCTAGATGAGACGCCATTGAAAGAGTACAAGAAAGAGATTTGCAAAACAATCTCAGTGCGATATGGCGATATCCGTTTTATTGATTACGAGTGTGAAACGTTAGGAGTCTCTATAGTTGATAAGATTTTTGAGACTGACGTCGTTTATAAAATAAAAGCGAGTGAAGACTCCATGAACGTTTTTTTGGAAAAAGTGCAAAGAGTCGCTAATTAGCGACCATTTACGGCGCTTCCCATACCCCACATTGGCAAGAAAATACCAAGAGCCAGTAAAATAACCATAGAAGCTATAATAAACAACATTATTGGTTCTACGGCTTCACTAAGACCATCAATTATCGCATCGAAACGCATCTTGTAATACTCCGCGACTTTTTTAATCATTGTGTCTAAAGTACCGCTATCTTCGCCGGCGCGCACCATTTGAATAATCATATTTTCAAAGAGTTCCGTCTCTTTTAGACCTTTGTTCAAGGTTCCGCCTTTTTCTACCGTTATTCTAACCGTTAAGAGTTTATTTTTTAGTGGTAAATTGTCTATCATCTCTATGGCGGTGTCGAGGGCTTCGGCTATTGGAATACCCGCGCGAATCAATTCAGAGAAAACTAGCGTAAATCTATTTAAAGTGGAAAATTTAATAATATTTTTTAGTAGCATGGTTCTGAGCAATAGTTGGTGCCATTTGTATCTAATGTGAGTATAATTATTTATCAGATATTTGAGCGTTGTAACGGAAGCGAAAATGAAAGCTAATAAAAAAGGACCATAATTGTTAAATAAATATTCAAGTTTTAATAAGATCAGCGTAGGAAGGGGCAATTCAGCGCCGAGTTCTTCAAATATCGTTTTAAACTGAGGAACAACGTAGGATATAAGCACCGTAAAAGCGACGGCCATGGCGATCATTACGTTTCTAGGGTACGCCATGGCTTTTTTAAATTTAACGATATTGGATCGAATCTCTTCAAGCATATCGGCTAAGGCGTAAAGAGCTTCATCGAGATTACCTGTTTTCTCTCCCAACTCCACCATGGCGATTGCTAAGTTGCCAAGTTCAAATCGAAAGTTTTTCATAGAAGCAGAGAGCGCGTGTCCAGAGTTTATATCATCAGCGAGTTTACTAAAAACATTCTTTAAAGCTTGGTCGTCAGTCGCCTGCGCGATTTCATTAATTGAGTCATGTATAGATATGCCGGCGTTTGTCATAACGGCCAACTGTCTAATTGCGGCAATTAAAGAGTCAGGTTTTATTTTCTTTTTTTTTACGTTTTTGAGTAAATCATTTGTAATTCTTTTAAGTTGGGCTTCGAGAGGTTCTTTTCCCTCTATAACCTTAATAATAATGCCAGTATATTTTAATTTTGCATAGCTATTCGCTTCAATTCTGTCGTTCGCGTACAAACCTATCTCTTCTCTTTTTCCCTTTGTTAACACGGTCGCTATAAAGTATTTCATCCTTTGGACACCTTTAATATCTCTTCAATTGTAGTCACTCCATCTAAGGCCTTTTGTATGCCATTTCTGTAAATGTCTATAAAACCATCTTTATAAGCTTGCTGCAACATGAGGTCTTTTGAAGCGCCTTGAGCGATAAGAGATGACAACTCTTCTGAGATGTTAAGCACTTCACAAATCATCTCTCTACCCATATATCCAGTGTCTCCACACTCTTTACAGCCACTGCCTTTGTAGAGCTTCGCTCCCTCGGGAATAACGTCTTTGAGTTCCGCCCGCACGGAAGAGGGAAGATGATCTTCAACTTTACAGTGCTTGCATATCTTTCTGACGAGACGTTGCGCTTGAATGGCTACGAGCGCGCCACTTATAAGATAATGTTGGATTCCCATATCAACCATACGGGGAATGGCGCTAATCGAATCGTTTGTATGAAGGGTTGAGATTACCATGTGTCCAGTTAGAGCGGCTTTAATCGCAATTTCCAATGTTTCTTTGTCACGAATTTCACCAATCATTATCTTATCTGGATCTTGTCGCAATATCGAACGAAGCGCGTCCGCAAAACTTAAGCCAACTTTCGCGTTTACTTGAACCTGCTGGATGAGATTCATTCTATACTCAACGGGATCTTCAACCGTAATGACTTTATCCTCAACGTTTCTCAGTTCATTTAGCGCGCCATAAAGAGTGGTCGTTTTACCGCTACCTGTTGGACCCGTCACCAGTATGATGCCGTAAGGCGATTCTAGACCTTTTAACAATTTATGATAACTAGCGGTATCCATACCGGCGTCTTCAAGTTTGACTAGAGCCTTTTGTTTGTCCAAAACCCGCATGACTATTGATTCGCCATATAAAATAGGTAGGGTGGAGATACGAAAGTCATACTCTCTAGTTCCAACTAAAGTTGAAAAACGCCCATCTTGCGGTTTTCTTTTTTCCGCGATGTCTAAGTTTGCAAGTAATTTTAATCGTGACGAGAGAGGAGGGTATACGTCTTTTTCAAAAATAAACATTTCTGCTAGCTTCCCATCAACGCGTCCACGAACAACGCAGTTTTTTTCAGTAGGCTCTATGTGTATGTCACTCGCTCTTCCTCTAATGCATGTTTTAAGAACTACGTCTATGAGGAGTAAAATGGAAGACGCCTCTTGCTGCTCTTCTATGGAGTTGATGGAATTAAGTTCATCTCTTATTTTTTTAACTAAGCCCTTTACGCTATCCTTTAACTCAACCTTGTAAAGATAATTGATTATTTGTTTTTTTGTGGCAAGTGCGATTTTTAAAATTTTTCGTGGAAAAAGTCTTTGGGCCGCTTCTTGAGCTTCTATATTTAAAGGATCGTTAAAGACGACGGTAACGCTCATCTCATCTTGGGATATAGGTATAAAGTTGTGTTTTTTTAGTTGCGTTAAGGGAGCTTTCTCAACTAAGTTGTAATCCATGTCAAGAGAATCTAAATCGACAAAGAGAAGATCTAACTCTAAGGCAAGTTTCTCTAAAACAATTTTTTCACTTATATAATCATAGTTGTCAATTATGGATAAATCGTAAACGCCATCCCTCACTTGTTGCACGATGAAACGAACTAAACGATCCATTGTCATAAAACCTGATAAAGTAATGTCTCTCAATATAAGGTATTCATGAATTCCTTTTGCGAGAAGTCTATCCACTTGACCTCTCATGATAGATCCATTAGCTAGTAAATCAGTTGTTATTCTATCCATGTTAAGTTCCTACCAGTATATATGGCGTTTTATATTGACCGTGTCATAAAACTCTTCTATAACCATTTTTTGTAATTTTCCATCTTTTATAATGTACAGTTTATAGCTTAATTTTTTATCATTGGGATCATCGAAAAGATAAAAAAGTCTTGGTTCATGCGTTTCTAATTTAGAATATAAATTAAAGACTTTTGATAAAACATAGTCTGTGGTGGGAAGAACTAAAGTTGATAAGTCATACTTGTCGACTAAAGCATGGTATAAAAGTTTTTTCTGCATTAAAATAACAGAAAAATACGCTGAATTTGCTCTATCTTCACTTGTGGATTTTAACAAGGCGATAGGAATGGCTAGTCTATCAATATAGTCTGAGTTAAGACATGCAAACGCATATAAGGAAACAAATTCTTCATCTTTATTGTTGGAGCGAAGGTTGTTGAATCCGAGTTTACACACATCCTCAAACTTTTCATTTTGGTAAAGATTAAACATATTTTGTTTTATGTCAGCATATAGATTAAAGGCTAAAAAAAGAATAATCGCTATTTTCATTTGAACTTCCCTGATTGAATGTCGTCAAGCAATATCTTTGCGTTGTTTGAATATGAATCTTTTATGTAATCTTTTAAAGTTTTGATTGCCATATCTTTTTTATCTAATTTAACAAGAGATTTACTAAAAACAATCCAGCTATCTTCAATGGAATTATTAATCTGGTTAGTAATGAGCGCATAATTGTAAGAGTTATGATAATCACCAAGTTCGTAGTACTTTTTGGCTATAAAAAGACTTAGAGCAGGGTTGTTGTTTTTTTTAAATCTTTTGATAATGGTATTTATGTCGTCTTTAGCGTTATGTCTATCGATAACTATTCTATTGTCCGTCAATTCTTCATCATTGTTAATCTTGGTTAAAGCGGAACTCTCTACAGTTGGCGTCTCAAGAATGGCTATATCAAGCGTTTTTTCCTTTTGCTTATTCGTTTTTTTAGCGTTTGTTTTCTTTGAGCCAACTTCTTCTTGATAGTAAGGGAAATTAGAACTTTGTATTTTTTTCATAAAACTTAATGATGGTTTTAGTTTTAATTCTTCATATTGCTCAATTGCGGTTTGTTCTTGTTTTGCGACATATTCTTCTATAACTTCAATTTTTTTAGGTTTAGGCGTTGAAATTTGTTCAGGAACTTGTTTAACTTCTATTTTGTCTTTTTTTACATCTGTTGCATTAATGATAGCGACTATTTCTTTTTCTTGCGTTGTTTTCGCTTCTTTAATCATATTTACAAAAATAGCTATTGTTAATATAGCGCTTATTATAATGGCATGTGGAATATATGATTTTATTTTATACGCTAACCATTTTTTCTCAAGTTCTCTTGTATTAAGCATTAATTAAACCTGTATGTATCGCTGCCATTTCTATGAGTTTACTAGATATTTGGTTTGTGTTTATATTTGAAAGTTGCTGTTTTTCTTCATAGGTACAATATAAATCAAAAAGCGTATATATCAATTTATTGGTATCTCTATAATTGCCATTTGTTAACTTATGAATTTTATTTACATTTTTTGAGTTAAACATATTTGCGCTGTCAAAACAGTTGTCTTTCATGAGTTTTTTCTGTATATACATCTTAAGTTCTGAGCTTGAAGCGTTTTCAAGCTCAACGCTTTCCCATATTCTAGTCTGAAAATGTTCTTTGGCGATAAGATCTTCTTTTTCCGTTTTATGCAGAGTTATGACAAATTTAACGGTTCTCGTATCTGAGAGAAGTCTGATTTTTTCCATTAAAACATCTGAATAAAGTTGAGCTTCGTCTAGAAGTACCACCGGAATGGAATCAAATTTGGTACTATTTACAACTTTCATAAATTGCGTAAAATTCAACTCTCCGCTGTACTTTATGGAAAATATGTCTTGCGCCAATGTTTTATAAAATTCACTTTCGTCTAAAATAGGCGTTTTGTACAGGTGAACTATTTGAGATGAAGATAGATCGGTGTATAACTTACTGAGAAACATGCTTTTTCCGGTTCCAGGTCTTCCATAAAGAAGAATCATCTTTAATGGTTTCTTGATGGAGTCTTTGAGTGATTGATATATGGTCGAGACCCTGTCTAGTTGTATGTAGTCTTTCGCGTTTACCGTATCTAAAAAAACATTTTTTGAACTGAGATATATGCTAGAACTCATATGTGACATTCCAATTATTTTGCATTTTTTATAGAGTTTTTAAAATCAACGTTTGAAGCTTTTTCCTCGCTCAAAATCTCCTCTTGAGCAGATTTAGAAGCGGACTCCAAGGTTAAAATATCGTCAGTTAGTCCCTCATAGCCTAGTTCTGAGAGTGATATGGAATTAATCTCTTTATGAATGATATGTGGCTCTATTATTAAAACAAGCTCTTCAACCAGTTTTATCTTGTCTTCATACTTAAACAGATAATTAATGATCGGAATGTCACCCAATATTGGAACTTTACTTGACTTGTTAGTATTTTTTATATTGATTAAACCGCCTAAGATTATTCTGTTCCCGTCTTGAACCGTCACAACGGATGAAAGCTGGCGTCGATTCAAATCGGGAGGCATGGTTCTGTTGGTATTGTCCGTTTGAGATATGTCTGTGGTTGTTTCAGAAAGAGATGGGTTTATTTTTAACGTTACCGCTTTATCTCCAGAAATTTCCGGAGTGATAGTTAGTAACACCCCTGCAAAAACAGACTGTACATTTTCATTCGCGCTTTGAGCGCCAGCGCCAGTTCCTCCAGCTAACGTTTCGGTACTCGTAATCTTATAAAAAAATTCAGTTCCCGCCGTTATAAGCGCTGGCTGATTGTTGAGAGTTAAAACTTTTGGATTGGAGATTGAGTTGACGTCGCCTTGAGTTTGCAAAAATTTAATGACCTCGTTTAGACTGCCTCCCGCTTTTATGCTCACTAGATTTGCGGCGCCGCTAACGCCATTCGCTATTGTGTTAATGGCGGCGACTGAGCCACTATCTGTAAATGTGTCTACGTTTGTACTACGAACGTTATGAACGCTTAAACTTACGTTTTGCAATTTATAAAGTTGTTGCCAGTCAATACCGGTAGTTTTGCCTTGACTCATTGTTACTGAGAGTATTTGAACGTCAATTAAAACTTGTAATTGAACTTTCTCTTGAAGTCTTTTTAAGTATGATTCAAATCGGTTTATTTGTTTAAGCGTCGCCGTAACGGTTACAAGGCCGGCATTTTTATTTATTATTGGCGCTTCGGCTTTATAGGTATCCTGAGGTCTATTTAAAATTTTTCGAAACTCTTTATCAAGGTTTTCCCAAAATTTCACTTCATCACTACTTTCTATTTTCATGCCAGCTTCTGAAGTGGATCCCTTGCCGGATTGATCTGAACCAAGACTCGAAGTTCCAGACGAACCTTGTTGAGAACTGGAACTTAGCGTCACGTTTGTGCTTCCTTCACTTTTTCTTTGCGATAAAATATAATTTATTTCAAATACTTTAGTCGATAAATAAGAAATCTTAAGGATGTTGTTTTCAAGCGTATAAGCTAGATTGTTTTCAAGAAGTATAAGGCTAAACACTTCATCAATCGTTAAATTTTTAAAATTAGTTTTATTGAGTTGATGGCTTAAAAATTTTTCAGCGTTTGGGTCCGTCACAATTATACTAAAACCACATTCATCGCTTAGCTGCTCTATAAAGTCGATAATTTTTGTATTTTTAGTTGAGCTGATAGTAAAAAGCTCATAAGAACAATCTGCAAATCCATCGCTTGAGAGTAAAAGAGCTAGTAATGCCGAGTAAATTGACGTTTGTAAAAGTTTCATATTTATATCCCTATTAATGCTTAAAGTTCAGAGTTGGATTTTTTTCGAATGTAGAGAGGACTAGTTCGGTATTTTTTTTCGTTAACAAAACAGATCTTGAATGTATCTTGGCAATCCTATAGCCTTTTATCGTGTCCCCAATTTTATACCATTGATTATTGATTTTAGCAGACTTATTCATAATCATTGACAAAAAGAACAGAGTGTTTTTACTACGAATTTTTGATTTACTTGCAACTCTGTGTCTAATTGTTGGTTTATTTGGACCACTTGATAAGACAACTTTCTCTTTGTTGGTTGCAAAATATATAAAAGGGTCGTTTATATTAGAAATTTCTTCCATATTGGTTCCAACACGAGAAGGCTTTATGGCGTTTACTTGTTTATCTACCCATTCTAATTCATTTGAGTGAAGATTAAACAGTAGTAAGAAAAAAAAGATAAAAAAAGCTTTCATTAATAGGATATCCCCCAAACTGAAATGTTTAAGTCGCTTTTTAATTTTTTTTCGGCAGTTATGTTTAAGTCATGGATGTCAACTACTAAATCGCTTTGCTCAAGTGAATTGATAAATTGAAGCGTATCTTTATAGTTGCCTGTTAACTGAACGGTTATATCTAGAACATGTCCAAATGAGTTATTGCCCTCAGCGTATTTATTTGTTAAGTTAATAATCTGAATATTATTTTTGATAGCGTTTTTGGAAATTGAGTGAAGGTATTCACCCCAAGATCTTTCATCATATATAAGAGAAGAAATAGTTTCAATTTTACTCTTTATGTAGGTGTTATTGTCTTTGTTTTCTATTATTTGAGCATTGATGTTTTTGATTTCTTTGCTTAGTTGATCTATTTTTGCTTCTGTATTTGTTGTTACAAATGATTCATCTGTATTTATTTTTGATTTTAGAGATGAAACTTTTTCTCGCGTAGCGTTAAATTCATTAAAAGAACTATCCCAAAAAAGGAGATACGCAAAAGCTATAATAAGAGCCGCAATCATAGCGTAAGTCATATAGGTGTCTTTCTGGTTTTTACCTTTAAAATAGTTATCTATTTCATGTAAATAATTTTCAATATTTATTTTCATAATATTTCCACCTTTAATTCACTGAAATAATTTTTACTATCTTCATTATAGAGTATTTGTTCAAGCGAAAATCGAAATTTATTTTCATGAGTTATTGTTAAGTACTCGATTAGCTGAGTGATTTTTTCATCTTGAGTTGACACCAAAGAGAATGAAAAATGTTTTGAATCAGCTTTTTGAGAATAAGATACGGATTCTAAGAGCACTCCATATTTGTTCAAATCTTTTGTTAACGTCGCTAAAAGTTTTGCTTTCATCGGATAGTTTACTTTTACGTTATGGATTTTTGTAAGAGTGTTTTTTTTATCAAAAAACTCACTTTTCTCCTGCGCCAATAAGGCCAAAGATCTCACTTTATCCGCTTCTCTATTTTTAATGGTTGCTTCTCTCGTCGTTTTTTTGATATGCAAATCAAAAAACTCTTTTTGGAGTAAGTCATATTGCAGTTCTTGCGCATATGTGAGAGCCCAATATGTCACTGGGTAAGTGAACGCTAAAATAAATGACGCTAAGGCTACTAAAATTAACTTTCCACTATCTCTTTGTATAAACTTTGCTGGTCTGTGATAAGTTGTAAAATTGCATTGATATTTTTCCTCTAACGGCAATGCGGTGTAAATGTGCATTAAATATTGTAGTTGATCAATAAATACGTCTTGATTTTCAAACCCATATTTGAAGTCGAATTCAGTTGTTTTTATATGTAACTCAACTTCGAGCATTTCGTCTAGTTTAGTTATTGTTTCAATTTGCGAACCTATATAAATTTGTTCAAATTTATCTATTTCAAAAGCTCTTTTTGCATATGTTAATATATCGTTTATATTTGCAAATAACTCTTTGTAAATTTTTATTAAAAACGCTTTGTAATTACTTTTTGTTGTTTTTAAACTATGCTTTGCAAAGAAATTGATAAATTCCTCATACTCGATTCTCTCTCCATAGATTTCACAAAATCTTTCATGCATTTCAATAAATGAGTATTTGATGGATTTTGTATATACAAATTCTTTTTCTGAGTATATAGTTACAAAGGCGTCATTTTCTTGAAAATATATAAAACAATGTACTCCGTTACTCTCAATTATCTCTTTTGAATAGAGAGATTTTATAAGTAAAGGCACCGGTATGATGACATCAATATATTTTATTTTTTGTACCGCTTGCGCATATGTTTGAGTTAAATTTAATGGATCTACAATAAACACATGAAAATATCTATTAGCTTCATCAAGGTTATTGAACGATTCTATGTATTGAAGACTGTATTCTATCGCTTGATCAAGTCCTAAATCATCGTAAATTTTATTATTGATAGCGTCAAATATATCTTCATCTGGAATATTTTTACTAATCGCTATTTGAGAAGTAATAAAGCCATCTGTATTAAGATATGAAATGGCAAATTGATCTTTAGAAAATTCTGGCGTTTTATTTTCACTGATAAAACTAGAAACTCCACTAAAATATCTGTTATTATACGGGTTTAACGAAATAACGCTTGCAAAAGAGCTTTGTTTTTTTGTACTCATTCCCTACAATCCTATTTAAAGTGAACCATTGATATGGAACAAAATTTATTATCTTTGTAAAATTCAATTCTATAAACTTTATTAGAATTATCAACAGAAAAATTTCTATTGAAATCTTTAAGTTTTATAGTAAGATTACTCTCATTATAGTAACCTTTCTTTTGATAACCAATAACGTTTACGCGAAAGTCTTCATTCTCAATTATTTTGAAATCGGAATTTACAAAAAAAGCTGAAGCTGCATCTATAGAAACGCTATTCCCATCCACAATCGCATCAAACTTACTTGGACACTCATTTGATAATTCAAAACATTGCGGTTTCAAAATTGTTAACTGTTTACCACCGACATATAAAATATAGTTCCCACCAACTTTTTTTAGGTCTCCCAATGGGTGAGAAAACTTGAATATATTATCTTTAGATTTTATCGGAATATAGCTTAAAGATTTTTTTATATCATTGAAATCGAGACTTATATTGTCGTTAATTGTTAAAGTTCCATAATCTTTAATTATTTCACTGATATTATTTTCATCAAGTTGAAAATCTTTTGTAAATGAGATATTCATAATTTTCATAAACTCTTCAATGGCAAGTAATTGATAAAAAACTTTTTGAGATAATGATGATAAATTTTTACTAGTTTCTATCGCAAAGGCCGGTTTGTTGTTCGTAACGGCAAAATAAGTTAAAGATAGTTGCATCTGTTCATCAATATATTTTGTATTTGTATTTTTAACGTTAAAACTATGATGTTTTTCTATCAGTTTCTTATTGACGTTCTCTTTAACGGTTAACGCAATATTGTTTAGGTTTCCAAATTTTTGGTCTTCTTTTAAATCGCATTGATCAATTACGCAAGTTTGCCCCCAAGCGGTAGGATTAAAGATGCTTCCTTGATTTTTTTTACGATAAAAGCCATGCCCATCATGTAGGTTTAACACTAAAGAAACATTTTTGGATACAATGATATCCTTTATTTCATCAACAATTTTTTTGTCTTTATCTTGACTGTTGATTGCTGAGAATTTTCTATTCATGTCCCCATTCACGCCTCTTTCGTTATTGAGAATACTTTCTTTGTTCAAGTTGGGAACTATCCATAGGTTCTTAGAAATTATTTTATAACGCGTCGCTAATATTGCAGCGGAAAAATATCCTCCGGGCTCATTGCCATGAACGCCACCTATAACAAGCAAAGTCGTATTGGAATCTTTATTTTCTTTTTTAATTAGTTGAAAGTTTGCCTCCACGTTAACGCTAAAAATAGCAAATAGTATAAAATATAAAATTATTTTAAATTCCATTTATTTCTCTGTTATTATTTTAATAGTATTTTCGATTAGTTTTATCATCAGAACTTTATCGCCTGTAAACTCAAAACTATTGGATTTATAGTATTCTTTAAATGAAATTTTATATATATCGGAATCATTTGGGTATGGAAGTACGTTTATGTCGCTAAATATTATTGTTTTATTTTCAGATTTTTGAAATATTCTATGCTTATAATTAATAAAGTTTTGATATGACATCCCGTCAAATCTAATGAAATCAGTTGAATAGAAATTTAAATAAGTATCTACGTCATTGTACAGCCATGCATGTCTCCAAGCGTAGAGTTGCGCTAGTATTGTAGAAAGTGTCGTTTTGGAAATATTTTTTGAAATTTCTGCGTCATTGATAATTAGTAATGTTTGATTTATGTCAAGATTTTTATTTAAACACTCAATGTTGTCGTTATTGATTGCAATGCAGCCTTTAGTAAAATCATCTCTTTTTGTCTCTGTTGGTAGTCCATGTATCCATATTCCATGCCCATCCCTACCTTTGTATTTGTCATAACTATTTGGATATGAAGTGACAAAGGCGACGGGACCATAAAATGGATCTAATTTTGCTATTTTACTGGTTATATTGTATATTCCAATTGGAGTGCTTAAATCTCCTTCTTTGACCTTATCGCCCTTATTTTTGCCAGTATAAGCTGCATACTCTTTTTTTAATTTATATGTCTTCTTTTCGTTTTTAACGTACAAGCAGAGTGTGGATTTGGTTTTATCGCAAGTCAATACGTTTGAGTAAGATTCAATATACCCAAAGGTGTTGTCCGTGTTTTTTAAATAAGAGTCCCAATATTCCGTTTTCGCCAACTCCTCGTCCATGTGTTTTTCAATATCTTTGATGCCGTTTAACCTGTAATCGGTCAGCAAGTCGTTCGAGTATAGGCAGGAACTAAAAAAAAATAGAGACAAAGCGACGTACAGTTTATTTTGCATGGTCGTAGCCTATCTCTTTTAAAAAGTTTACATCCTTCGTCCAGCCTTTTTTCACCGAAACCTGTAGATTTAAATATGCTTTTTTTGTACTTAGTCTTTCTATCTTCTCACGCGCCGCCTTGCCTATGCGTTTGATGGTTTCTCCACTTTTACCAATGAGTATCCCTTTTTGAGACTCTTTTTCTATGATGATGGTAGCATAAATGGTGTCTAAACCCTTTGTTTCTTTAATGCTGTCTATGATGACGTCAGACTCGTAAGGGACTTCGTCACTTACGTTTTCAAAAATTCCCTCACGAATGAATCCTGCGTAAATGTCACGAACGAGCTCACTAGTCAAATCTTCCGGGTCAAACAAGTATGGTGAATCTGGTAAATTTTTTGCAATTGTGTTGAGTAAATCTTCATGACCTACTTTTTTGGGAATTGCGACGGGAATGAGCGCTTCAAAATAGTCTGAAAATTGATTGTAAGACGCAATGCGTTTAAATAATTTATCCTGAGAAACTTGATCTATTTTGCTCAAAACTATGATGTGTTTTATTTTTTTAACGTTAAGTTTTAAAAATTTTTCATAATGTTCAAGACCGTCGGTTACTGGAGCGAGATAAACAATTAAATCACAGTCACCCATGGCCTTTAGCGCTTCATCCATCATAAATTTGTTGAGTATCTTTTCCTTTTCATGAAGTCCGGGAGTGTCTATAAATATGATTTGAGTATCCTCACGCATGACTATCGCATTGGAGCGTTTTCTTGTAGCGTTTGCTTTTTGGCTAACCATAGCAATTTTTTCACCTAAAAGTGAATTCATTAACGTACTTTTTCCCGCGTTTGGACGACCTATTAAAGAAACGAAACCAGCTTTACTCATATTTTATCACCTTTAAATTTATTCATGAGATAGAAGGAAAAACCTCAATTTGTTTATTTTAGGCATTATAAGCAATTTCTATGCCTATATGCCACTACTTGGAAGCTTTTGTAAGGAGAGCAATTGTTTTGTGTTTGATTGAGTACTGTAAATTATAAAATATATCGAGACAAATCGTTGTCTTCAACAATTTCATCCAGTTTCTCATGTACTAATTTTGCGGTTATAACTACTTCTTCCCCGTTATGCTCATCAGCGTCGTAACTTATCTCTTCTAGGACTTTTTCCAAGACCGTATGAAGACGTCTAGCCCCTATGTCTTCTGTAAGTTCATTCGCTCGGTGAGACAATTTTGCAATCGCCCGTATCGCTTCGTCTTCAAAACGAAGAGTTACTCCCTCAACGCCCAAAAGAGCCGTGTATTGTTTTAGTAGAGAGTTTTGCGTTTGCGTAAGAATTTGATAAAGCGTTTCTTCCGTTAATGATTCAAGTTCAACTCTTAGTGGAAATCTACCTTGGAGTTCAGGTATTAAATCGCTCGGTTTACTGACATGAAACGCGCCTGCCGCAATAAAAAGAATATGGTCGGTATTAATTGTTCCATATTTTGTTGAAACGCTGCTTCCTTCGACTATGGGAAGTAAGTCGCGTTGCACTCCCTCTTTGGAAGGGTCGTTTCTACCTTGAGATTTTTCACTCAGAGCTATTTTGTCTATTTCATCAAGAAAAATAATTCCACCATTTTCCGCTCGTCTTAACGCTTCGGCGTTAATGCTATTTATGTCAAGTAGTTTTACGCTTGCTTCTTGTCGAAGTAAAATTTTTGCGTCTTTTACTCTTACTTCTTTTTTGTTGTCTTCTTTGTTGATTTGCGCAAAAACTTTAGAAAAACTCTCTTGCACTTTTGCCATCTCGGGAGGAAGATTCGTATCATTAAATTCTACATGAATTTTATCAAATTCAAGTTCGATGATTCTTTCATCCATTTCACCCGATTCAACTCTTTTTTCCATGGCTTCAAGAAGTCTTTGGTAGTCGTCTTTTTTTGACTCGCTAGCCGCGTTGGGAAGGGGAGGGAGTAGCTTTTCGACAATTTTATTTAAAACGTAATTGTCGATTTTACTAAGGTTTAGTTCTTCTTGTTCTGTTTTAACTATGCTGATCGAGTTAACAACCAAGTCACGAATCATGGATTCAACGTCACGACCCACGAAACCCACTTCGGTGTATTTTGACGCTTCAACTTTTATAAAAGGCACTTTCATCATTTTTGCCAAACGGCGAGAAATTTCTGTTTTTCCAACGCCGGTTGAGCCAATCATTAAAATGTTTTTAGGCATTATTTCAGCTCGCATGGTTTCATCCAATTGCATTCTTCTGTATCTTGTGCGAAGAGCTAAAGCAATTGTTTTTTTTGCGTTTTTTTGGCTAATTACGTATTTGTCTAAATATTCTACGATCTCTTTAGGCGTTAAGTTCATTATTTGTTTTCCTCTAAGATAAGAGTTTTGATATTGTGATTTGTGTATATGCAAAGGTCGGCGGCTATGTGAAGACTCTCTTTTACCAACTCTTCTTCATCGAGAGAAGCATGTTTTTTCAAAGCGCGCGCAGCGGAAATTGCGTAATTGCCACCACTTCCAATAGACGCTATCTCTCCATCTTCTGGCTCTACAACGTCGCCATTGCCTGTAAGGATGAAAATGTGATCATTGTTCAAAACTATCATCATGGCTTCCAAACGACGAAGAACTTTGTCTTTTCTCCAAGCTTTGGAAAATTCAACAACAGATTTTAAAAGGTCGCCTTTTTTTTGCTCAAGAAACTCTTCAAACATATCAAAAAGATTAAAAGCGTCAGCCGTGCTTCCCGCAAAACCAGCTAAAATTTTTCCATGATGCAGCGTACGAATCTTCGTCGCGTTCGCTTTTAGGACGCTATCCCCAAAAGTCACTTGACCGTCGCCACCGATAACCGCTTTATTTTTGCCTTTGTATGCCAATATTGTCGTAGCGTCAAACAAATTTATTCTCCTTGAACGTCTACATGAAGAATTCCATGAAGACCATGTCCTAGTTTAAAGTCGAGTTCATGCTCTCCAATCGTTTTGATCGCAGATCTTTCATTTATATGTTTCTTATCAATCTCAATATTGTGTTGTTCTTTTAAGGCTGTTGCAACTTCGTCTTTTGTAACGGAACCAAAGAGATGCCCGTTTTGTCCAAGTTTTTTAGTGATTTTAATTTCACATTTATCAAGTTTTTTAGCTATTTCTTTTAGTAAATTCACTTCTTTTTCAAGATTCTGGGCAACAATGACTTCGTCTTGAGCGTGTTGCGCTAAAATTTCTGAAGTAGCCTGTCTAGCAAAGCCTTTTCCAATTAAAAAGTTTTTTCCATAGCCATCTTTAACTTCTTTAACTTCACCTTTTTTACCTAAACTTTTCACGTCTTTAATTAATAATACTTTCATGGGTTAATCCTGATTTTTATTAGACTTTTGTAGAAATATAAACTTCGAATGAGTTCGAAGTTTATAAAATATATAAGGAGGTTTTATCTTTCTTTTTCTCCGCCATAAGAAACAATACCGTGAGTTAAGTTTCCTATTTTTGTATACCCCATGCTTGGAAGGATTCTTGCGACGTGCGCGCTTCTACTTCCAACATGACAGTAGACAATTATGTTTTCATCTTTTTTAAGTTTTGCTTCTTCTAAAGTTTGGTAGAAACTACTTGTAGGCACTAAGGCGTCAGCGCCTTTGATGTGACCCATTTGCCACTCCATATGCTCGCGCACGTCAACAAGTTTGAATTTTACCATGCCAAGTTCTCTTGCTTCTAAAAGAGATATAAGCTCATCAGGGTCAATTTCTTTTTGATTTACAAGCATTTCACACTCTTCTTTCGTTAATCCACGAGAGTGAGTATGAACCGCTTCTTCCATTCCTAGCTCTATGCGTTTGTTTGCGGCGAATTCTGGAGTACAAAAAATTCCACAATGACATACGCCTTCTTCTGGTATCTCTTTTTCAATAGCGGGCTTACAAGGACAAATTCTATCGTCGACGCTTTTTGGTTTTCCATCAACTTCTTCAACCATAAAACAAGGGCAAAAACGTTTGCTATACATCATCTTGTTGCGAGCAAGTCCCATTTGCACGCCTTCATTTACTTCTTCTTGAGGGTGATACTCCCAGCCAAACTGCGCATTTACTTTATCCGTAAATTTAATAGTTTTTTCCATCTCCGCAATAAATTCTTGTGAATTCATGTCGATTTTAATTATACTCATTTTGTTCCTTTAATTTAAGTTATATTTATTTTTTGTTTCTAGCTTTTCCAGCGATGATAAAACGAAGGGCGTTTAGTTTAATAAAACCTTCCGCGTCTTTTTGATTGTAAACTTCATCTTCTTCAAAAGTTGAATACTCAGGATTAAAAAGTGATAAATCAGAACTACGACCAACTACCATTATGTTTCCTTTGTAAAGTTTAAGACGAACGTTTCCTTCTACAAACTCTTGTGTTTTATTAATCGCCGCTTGAAGCATTTCACGTTCCGGCGAAAACCAAAAACCATTGTAGATTAGTTTTGCGTAACGAGGCATCATCTCATCTTTAAGGTGCGCGGCTTCACGATCTAGAGTAATAGACTCAATGGCTCGGTGAGCTTTTAACATGATAGTTCCACCTGGAGTTTCATAACATCCACGAGCCTTCATTCCCACAAAACGATTTTCAACTATGTCAACGCGACCGATACCGTGTTTCCCACCAATTTCGTTTAACGTTTTTAGCATAGTCGCTGGAGTTAATTCTTTTCCATTAAGAGCGATAGGGTCGCCATTTTTGTAATCAATCGTTATATATTCGGCTTCATCAGGAGCGTTCTCTGGAGAGTTGGACCACAACCACATATCCTCTTCAGGCTCTGCGGACGGGTCTTCTAAAATTCCACCTTCATAAGAGATGTGAAGTAGATTCGCATCCATGGAATAGGGTGATTTTTTACCTTTTTTTTCTATTTTTATACCATGCGTATCTGCATAAGCTAAAAGTTTTTCACGTGAGTTTAAGTCCCATTCTCTCCATGGAGCTATGATGGTTAGAGTTGAATCTTGGCTCAAATAACCCATCTCAAAACGCACTTGATCGTTTCCTTTTCCAGTCGCGCCATGGCTTACTCCATCTGCACCAGTCAGTTTCGCTATTTCAGATTGACGCTTAGCGATTAGTGGACGAGCGATTGAAGTTCCTAAAAGATATTCGCCTTCATAAATTGTGTTTGCGCGAAACATTGGGTAAACATAATCTTTTACAAATTCTTCTTTTAGGTCATCAATGAAAATATTTTCAGGTTTGA
>CALDOC010000392.1 GCA_937914675.1 uncultured Sulfurimonas sp. | reverse complement strand
GTTATCTCTTTTTTCTCGTATTTTACTTCGAGACGAGATACTCCCTTATTTCTTGAGACTTTCCCTTGGGGCGTTATGACGCCGCTGAGTTTAGAGCATTCATCGTTTAAAGAGTCGCTCGCCACTACGTAACACTGGTTCATAATGGCGAGAGTTTGAGTCAAAGAGGCGAAATGTTCACTTCGCAAAACTCCCCACCATGAAGGTACCGCGATAACGTCCGCGCCTTCTATCCTCTGCCAAAGTTGTTTAAAACGAAGCTCGAAACATATGAGTATAGCTATTTTCATGCCGTCTATTTCAAGTATCTCTATATCTTCGTCCATGCCTTCGTCAAAATGTTTGTGTTCTCCGCCAAAACGAAAAAGTCTGGCTTTCGCCCTTGCATGTATGACTTTGCCATTGTAAAAAACCTTGGCGAGATTAAAAATCTTATCATCTATTTTCTCTATGATGGAGCATATGACGATTTTTTCCATTGAAGCTTTTGCAAGCTCCTCGTTCGCCACTTGCGCAAATTCCAAAACTCTCTCCAAGTTCTCATAGTCAAAGCCTGTTAAACAGACCTCTGGGGCGACAATAATTGATTTTTCTTTGCTTTGATTTATAAGAGTTAGTAACGTTTGTAAGTTAGCGTCATAGTTAGGAGTTGTTTTAAAAAGGAGTGAGCAAAGCGAGCGCTCACCAATTTTAGAAGTCGTCATCAAACGTTAAACTGCCTTTTGAATAGTTAGTGACGTTCGCTTCAAAAAAGTTGGTTTTTTGGTCGTTGAATTTTGCAAAATCGTCTACCCATTTGATTGGATTTGAAACGTTGTAAATCTTGTCAAATCCCACGGAGTTCAATCTGTCATCGGCAAGGTATTGGATGTACTGCTCAACGATGGCGTCCGTCAAACCTAAAATCTGACCCTGCGTTATGTACTGACCCCACTCCGTTTCTAGTTTCACGGCTTGCTTAAACATCGAGATAACTTCCTCTCTCAATTTATCCGTGAAAAGATCCGCTCTCTCTTTTCTAAGAGTGTTGATGAGATTTTTAAAAAGCGCGAGATGCGTGACTTCGTCGCGCTGGATGAAACGTATCATCTGAGCCGAACCCAACATTTTTCCAGAACGAGCAAGCGTGTAAATGTAAGTAAATCCGCTGTAAAAATAGATGCCTTCCAAAATTTGATTTGCAAAACAAGCTTTTACAAAGTTGTACTCGCTTGGATTTGTAGCCAACTCTTGATACACCGAAGCTATGGCGTCATTTTTACCCTTAAGCATCATGTCTCGTCGCCACAAATCATATATCTCGTCGCTGTTCGTTGAAATGCTGTCAACCATAACCGCGTAAGATTGCGAGTGAAGCGCTTCTTCAAAACTTTGACGCACTAAAATCAAGTTCACTTCAGGGGAAGTCACGTATGGATTGACGTTGTCTATCAGGTTATTCGTTTGAAGCGAATCCATAAAAATAAGTTGAGAGAGGGCTTTGTCATACGCCGTTTTTTCAGCGTCTGTAAGCTGTTTATAATCATTCACGTCACGAGTCATATCAACTTCTTTTGGAAACCAAGTGTTGTTTAGCATCACTTCCCAAAGATTGTACGCCCACTGATACTTTATCTTGTTAAGCTCAAAAATACCAGTTGGATTGCCACCGAAAATCCTTCTGTCGTTTACGCTCTCGGTCGAATCTGGATTATAGATTTGTTTTCTCTTCATTTTACGGTAACTCCAAAATTTATAGCTTATTTCGGCATTATATCTTGCCAAAGGTTTTGTTTAGTTTAATATGCGAGATTCATTAAATAATCTCCACAACGTCGCTCTGCATGTATTAATATTATTTTTAGAATTACTTAGATAAACTTATCAAAATATAAGGAATTATTATGGGTTTTTTTGGATCGCCTACCGTTAAACTATCAGAATACAACGCCATAAAGAGCATCAACCAAGAACTTCTGAGCGACAACGACGAGTTGAAAAATCAAATTGCGCAACTTCAATCTCAATTGAACATTCATGAAAACGCTCCTAAAGACAACGTCACCGATATACTTATGAGAATGCAAAACATTCACCTTAAAGCGAATATTGTTGACATACAAGGGAATATGGCGGAATCTGTTTCTGCGTCAAAAAACAGCTTGAGCGCGTCATATTTACAAGTTGAGAGTTTTTCCAGAATTGGTGAAAAAACAAATAAAATCGTAGAAAGACTAGGTGAGCTAAGTGAACTCTCAGAAAATTCTGTACATACGGTTAGTGGATTATCCCAAAGAACGGATGACATTACAAGCATCTTGACTCTTATCAAAGATATTTCCGACCAAACGAACTTGCTCGCTTTAAACGCCGCCATTGAAGCGGCGCGCGCTGGCGAACATGGAAGAGGCTTTGCCGTTGTCGCGGATGAAGTAAGAAAACTAGCGGACAGGACGGACAAAGCCGTTAGTGAAATCAATATTTCTTTGCAATCCATGAAACAAGACGTAAATAGCATGTCTGAACAATTTCGAGAAATTCATGAAGGCATTTCGAGTTCTAATGAACTTGTTCATGTCGTCAAGGATTGCGTAGATTCCGATACAAATGAAATGCACAACTCATTTAAAGAAATGGGCTTTAGCAACGACCGAGTATTCATGTCTTTAGCTAAACTTGATCATATCTTGTGGAAAGTCAATACTTACTACTCGGCAATAACAAAAGAGGAGCAGTTCAAGTTTGTAGACCATCACAACTGTCGTTTGGGCAAATGGTACTATGAAGGCGATGGAAAAGAAAATTTCTCTAAAGTTTCGAGTTATTCTCAACTAGAAACTCCACACGCGGCGGTGCACAATGGAACGCATAAGGTCTTCGACTTGATGATAAAAGAAAACGTCAATGAGAAAGCGTTGACGGACGCGTTCAAAGAGATGGAAAAAGGAAGTGATGACGTCTTTGCAACGCTTGATAAAATACTTCATGACAAGAGTTAAACATATCTTCTTTTAAACCAGCCTTCGGTCTGCAAAACCGACATGTTCAGACTATCTACTCCTCGCTATTTAGAGAAATCATTCCCATCCACTTTGAAGAAGAAATTTTTTGGCTAAGTGACGGCGACTTTGTAGAGTGCTACTGGAATAAGATAAGCGATCATCGTGAAAACACTCCACTTGTCATCCTTTTTCATGGACTTGCGGGTTCCTATAAATCTCCCTATATCCAAGGTATTATGAGAGCTCTCGGCAAAAATGGTTTCAGCTCGGTTCTTATGCATTTTAGAGGATGTTCTGGCAAAGAAAATTTGCTTGCTCGCTCTTACCATAGTGGCGATAGTGGCGACGCCTCCGAATATATAACAAGCCTAACAAACAAACATCCAAAATCAAAACTGTTCGCTATAGGCTATTCCCTAGGGGCGAACATGCTTTTAAAACTCTTGGGCGAGAAAAAAGAGGCTTCACTCTTAAGTGCGGCGGTCGCCGTCTCCCCTCCCCTGCAGTTAGACATTTGCGCGCGACAAATGGATAAAGGATTTTCAAAATTTTATCAACATATGTTGTTACAAGATTTAAAGGCCTCTTTGGATAAAAAATATGACAAACACGACATGAACTCCATCATAAGTCTCAAAAGAGAAAATATAAAAAAACTAAAAACTTTTTGGGATTTTGATGGAGCCTATACCGCTCCGGTTCATGGTTTTACTTCTGCGCAAGACTACTACTCAAAATCTAGTTCAAGGCAATATCTAAAAAATATCAAACAACCAACGCTTATCATTCATTCCTTGGACGATCCCTTCATGACGCCCGACATTCTGCCAAGCAAAAATGAAATATCTAGTAGCGTCATGTTGGAAGTTAGCAAAAAAGGTGGCCATGTTGGCTTTATCTCTGGTAGTTTATTTAAACCAAAATATTGGACCGAACAAAGAATAATTAAATTTTTTAGAGCGCTACTATAGTAAACTATACCTTAAAACCAAAGCCTTCTTTTTAAAGCCAGCTCATTTTAATATCTCACATGGTAAAAACTTTTATGAAATTTTCAAACTTAAAACTAACCACTCCCTACCTTGTTTGCAATCACACTGACGAGAGTCCATACCTAGATCTTAGCGACGCTAAAAGTCAATCCAAATGAAAACAGAATTTAAAACAATCGAAACGTTAGTGGGTTTAGGTGAAAAACTTGTAGAAGTAGAGTTGATGCTAACTCCTAAGGAGCTGAAAATATTTGCGACTTATTGCATTAAAAACGACATTAAGTTTAATGACTGGGTTCGTGAACTTGCATATAATGGTTTAACAAAAAGTTAGCGTTTGAGGATTTAGTTAATACATTGTGGTATTTTTGGAAGAAGATAGGAGATGTT
>CALDOC010000391.1 GCA_937914675.1 uncultured Sulfurimonas sp. | reverse complement strand
TAGAGCTTGACAATTTTATCGCCATGATGTTTCAAGGCGATGAACTCAAAGAAGAATATCTTTACAAGTTGTCAAAAGTCTACGCTAAATACGCGTCTGTTTTAAACATGTATACGGATTTTTTTGAAATAGCCACCGTTTTATATGAATTTGCCGAAAGCATGACCCGTTATCAATCTAAGTTTTTAGAAGATACAAATCAAACAGGCATATATTTTGAATCACTCCAGTTAACGCTAGAAAATTATAGAAATCAAGTATGGAATCAAAAAGCTAAAGATCCTAAATTCTATAACGCTTCTCTTCAAAACGACATCCAACTAATTATAGATTTTCTTTCAGGTAAAGAGATTGAAGATAATGAGATAGAGTTCTTTTAGATGAATTTTAAAAAATACGTATTAAATCCACGCTCTAGGATAGAAGCGACTCATTTTTTGGTAGTGTCGATTTTGTTAATTAATATAGTTTTTTGCACACAAACAACACTCTCGGCGATTGTTCAATTTATATTAATCATAGCGGTTATAATACATAATAAAGATGATAAAAATTTAAAAGAAGAGTTTGAAATTTTAGAAAAACGGTTAAGAGAGGACAGCGCCATATTTGATAGAAACATTATCGTGTCTGAAACCGACTTAAATGGAATTATCACATACGTAAATCAAAAATTTTGTGAAATCAGTGGATATGCAAAAGAGGAACTTATAGGAAAATCTCATAATATTTTAAGAGATCCCGAGGCTTCGGATGAGACGTTCAAAGAGCTCTGGCTGACCATAACGGCTGGTGACACGTTTCACATGGTTTTGAAAAACATTAGCAAAAGCGGCGTTCCTTATTGGGTTGATTCGTCTATCTCGCCAATCAAGAGAAATTCTAAAATCATGGGTTATAAATCCATTAGATTTGACATAACTGCCCAAGTTTTGACAAAGAAAGCTTTAGAAGAGAACATAAATGAAACGGTAGGTTTGCTAAAAGAGCAGAGCAGTCGTTTTGAGTTCGCGATCAACTCTTCAAGGGATGGTTTTTGGGATTATGATTTATCGAAAAAAGAGTTCTATTTGAGTAGTGGATGGAAGAGTCGATTAGGCTTTAAAGAAGAGGAGGGACAAACATATCTAGAGTATTTGTCATTGATTCCGGATGAGTATAGGTTTGAACATGATCAAGCCATGCATGACGTAATTGAAGAGCGTCCAAACGAATTTGATTTTGTGCATTTTAGGATAAAGTACCCAATCGTTACAAAAGATGGAGAAAAGATGCTCATTGAAGACGTTGGCGACGCCTTTTTTGACGAACAGAGAGAATTAACGAGGATTACGGGCTTTCATAGAGACGTAACGGAACAGGCTCGGCAAGCCAAAATGATAGAATCGCAAAATAGAATTGCCGCCATGGGAGAGATGATAGGAAACATAGCGCATCAATGGCGACAACCAATAGGCGCCATTAACAACGCTTTAAATGATTTGGAATTTGACATAGAATTGGAAGATTTGACGCATGTAGAGGCGGCAAAGTTTTTGCAAACTTCTGGAAAAATCAAAGAGTACACTGCGCATTTGAGCAACACCATTGATGATTTTAGGAAAATATCCAGTGATGAGAAAGTAAAAAGTAATTTTTTAGTCGCTCATGTCATAGACGACGCTTATAAAATAGTGGCGACTGAATATGATAAACATAAGATTGATTTTTCATTCTTTAGCGTTGGCGAGTGTACTTGCGAGTTTATAGGATATGAGCGAGAATTGCTTCAAGTCGTTATTAATATCTTAAACAACGCAAAAGACGTTTTAACCGAAAAAGAGATAAAAAAGCCTTCTGTAGTCGTTGGCGTTTCAAGAGACGACAAATATGTTCATGTAAGCGTACATGACAACGCGGGAGGGATACCAGAGTCGATTTTGGAAAAAATATTCGACCCGTACTTTACCACAAAACATGAGAGCGTGGGAACGGGAATAGGGTTGTACATGAGTAAAAAAATCATAATGGACGATTTTCAAGGAAACCTTAGCGTTGAAAACATAGATGGCGGCGCAAAGTTTTTAATATCCATACCAAGACCAAAGTGACGTCATATAGATAAAGTAGTAGCGGAGAGTTCCGCCACTAAAAGATTAAATAGGTAAAACGCGTATGTTTTTTGAAAGCTTCTCTTTAAGCGTTGACTCAATCGCGTAAAGCGTACCCGTTGAAGAACTAGAGCAACCGTCGCAAGAACCAAGGTAACGAATGTAAATGTCAATGTATCCATCGTTTTTCTTAATGTCGATTATCTCCATGTTTCCACCGTCCATGATTAGGAACTGTCTAACACTGTCGTCAATAACGGCGTCAACGGCTTTAATCTGTTGAACAAGAGTCATAGTCTCAAAGTTGGCTCCGCCAGCGGCGCTTGCGTCGGCCGCCGCTTTCATCTTCTCTTCGTCCATCTCTTTGCGAGTGTCGGACAAGATGTCGACTAGGTACCACTCGCGAGCTTCGTGACCGCCTGGTTTAATGCAAGATTTACAAAAACCACCGGCTTTGGTGTAGTCGGTAATCTCTTCAACGCTTTTAAGATCGTTGAGTTTGATAACCTCTTTTAGCGTGCCCAAACTAACGCGAGCGCATTCGCAAACGATGATTTCCTCTTCAAAACTCTCAGAGTCAACGCCCAAGTAGAGTCCGGCCGCTTTTTTGATAACGTCGTAAGCCATAACCGAACAGTGCATTTTTTGAGGCGGAACGGCGGGAACGTCCGGCGTGTCGCGAAGAGCGAGTTCAACGTCGATGTTCGTGATTTTAACGGCTTCTTGAACTGTTTTGCCAATGCAAAGTTCAGTCATGACGTCAGATGACGCGATAGCCGTGCCGCAACCGAAACTCTTAAATTTCGAGTTTACGATTTTGTCGTTGCTTGGATCGATTTCCCAGTAAAGACGAACCGCGTCACCACAAGATTCCGCTCCAAAGTCGGCGACGATTAGTTTGTTTCCGCGTCCCTGAGCGTCCGCTTCAAAGATTTCACCTTGATGTTGCGGGTTGTTCATGAGCGTTGTAACTTTATTTGAGTAAGCGTCCCAAAGTGATTCGCCTAGTATGTCGGCTTTAGCCATAATGTTTTCCTTATATTTATTTTTTAGTTTTATTTAGTGTATTTCGCATGCAGTGGCTTCGCCACCGACGGTTGGCGCTTGAAGCGCGAACGAACTTGAAATCGCGCGTAATCTCGCAACGGCGTTTTTAAAGTGCTCAATCGTGTAATCAATCTCTTCGTCAGTCGTAAAACGCGACAAACTCAAACGAA
>CALDOC010000390.1 GCA_937914675.1 uncultured Sulfurimonas sp. | reverse complement strand
CTCTTCTAAGTCAACCACTCTGGCGAGAGCTAAAGCGACGTAACCCTATTTCTCCCATTTTCCTTAGAGAGATAAAGCGCCCGATCGGCTCTCTCCACGGTAGTGATTATGGACTCCTCGTTGAGTTTAAGCGTAACTCCAAAACTGCAAGTTATGTTTTGGACCTCTTCGAACTTGTGATGTTCTATCATGGAACGAAGATGATTTGCCGTGGATTCGGCTTCTTCGAGAGATTTTGTCGAAATGAGTACGATAAACTCCTCTCCACCCCATCTTACGAGATAATCACCTCCTCTGATGGAATTTAAGACGCTTTTTACCAACTCTTTTAAAACATAATCTCCAACGTTATGACCATAGTCGTCATTAACGGCTTTAAAGTGATCTATGTCAAAAAGTATCACTCCCAAAAACTTGCCGTTTTCCTCTTTTTCTCTCGCGATTTTATCCGTTTGCCTTTCAAAAAACTCTCGATTGTAAGCGCCCGTGAGTTTGTCATGAATCACCTTGTTTTCAAGAACCAGTTGCTCCTCTATCGTTCCGCTAATATCGGTAAAAGTAACGATAAAAAAGAACTCTTTGTAGTGACTGAAAGTCATGGAAAAACTATATTTTTTGCCATCTTCGTCCTTCATCAAAACAACCCTGTTTTTATCTGGAACGTCTTTTAAAAATTCAATCCAAGTCGTCTCTTTTGGAACTTTTCCAAGATGATAGTAGTTTTCATCTTCAATGAAAAAATCGCAAATGCAAGTATGCTCGGCTTTAAACGCGTCTAAAGTTTTATAATCAAAAAAATCTAAAAACTTTTTATTTACGTCAAACACGCTTTGTCCATCCGTGACGATCACTATGGATTTTTGAGTGTCGAGTATGTGCTGCGTTTTAAGCGACAATTCCAAAAATTTTATCTTTAAAGCGTACTCTCTAAAGATAAAAATGGTGATGAACAGAATCAAAGTCGTTCCAACTAAAAAGAGTAAAAGGAGAAACTCGTTTTGTTTGGCCAGAATTCTATTTTCAATCTGCAAAACAACCGTGGCGACTATCTTTTTGCTAACGGGGTTTCGCAAAGGCAAAAAAGTAAAAAGCGCGTTTCCATCTTCGGACGCGACGCTAAACGTCTCTCCTTCAAAAATTTTACCGTTTGCGAGCGTTCTCTCTTTTAAAGAAATTTTACTCGCTTCGTAGTATTTAAAACCCGCTTGCAACTGTTTTTTTATCGCCTTTTCATCATAAAAACTTTCAAATTCGCTCTTTCCATAATTGGATTGCTCATCATTAAAAACCTTCCTCTCAACTACGTCTTTGTAGATTAAAAAACCGGCTTTTGTTTTATGGCTCTGCGCAAAATCGTCCGCGATGGCGCTGGTGCTAAAAGAGACTTCGACGCTCCCTATGTGTATCTTTTCTTTCTCTTTGGTGGTGCGAGTCAATGGAAACACGTATCTAAAACCGTTGTATATTCTGCCCTCTTCAAAGCCTTTTATTTTCTCATGGTTGGCGTTCACCCACTCGACCGTGGCGCGAACTCCGGTTAAATCGTCTCCATGTTTTTGCGGTCTGTGAAACCTCAAAAAACTTTCATTGTTTTTAAGATGAAAATGGAGTTGTCGAACGTTGTAGCGTTTAAAATAGTCGTACTTGGCTTGCAAAAGTTTCAACAACGCTTCTCTCGACGCGTCTTTTTGAGAACCATAAGCCTTGGCGACAAGCTCTATGACCGCTTCATTGTTTAAAGTCGTCTCAAACATGATTTCGGCGACCGTTTCAAATTTGTTGTTAATGATCTGATAATCTTTTTCCACGTTGGCGTTGTAGTTTTTTAGAAAAGTCTCTTTTTCAATCTTTTTATAGGCGTTTAAAAGCAGATAGTAACCTAGCGTCGCGCTTATAAAGATTGAGAAAAAGATGAGCGAATATTTTTCTTTATTCACTTTGTCAGTTGTGCTGATATATTTTTTATCGCGCAAAAACAAAAGCGCAAAACCAACGACGACTATCATAAAAGTCATAAAAACGTTGATGATAAAGCTCATTCCATCAATGGCGACATGGTCAAGATCTTTCATTTTTTTCAGCATCAAAACGTACGCCATGGGTTTATTATCTAAACCAAACAGGGTGTGATTTACTTGAAAATATCTTTTTTGTTCGTCTATCGAGTAGCGCTTTTTATAAGAGACTGCGTTATCCACTCCTTGGGAGGCGACGTAGAGCAAGACTTCGTCGTCAACGTTTTTGTTCGCGACGTAATAATCGTCTATAAACTTGTTCGTAAATGGATGAGTGAGCTGTTTTTTGTAAGATTTATCAACCAAAACGACGGTTTGAAAACCCTCCTCTTTTATCTCGCTAGCGATGGAATTGAAGTGCGTTATTACCTCCAAAAAACCTATGAATTTTTCAGAATCGTCAAAGAAAGGAACCATCGCCTTAAAAGAGAGGTCATATCCGTCTACGCTTATGGAAGACGCGACTTTTGGATTGTTTATTATTTTGAGTACGTCTAGTCTTAGCTTATTTAAATCGTTTCCTCTCTCTTGAGTCCAGCTTCGAGAAACGACCTGCCCTTTGGCGTCAACAAGTTGAATCCATACGTTTTTATAATCCGTCTCTTCTTTTAGTTGGCTTGAAAACCCAAAAAGAGAATCATGGGAATCTTCTCTCTTTTGCAAAGAGTTTTTAAACTCGGCGTTTTGGGCAAGGCTTATGGCGATTGACAAAGTGGCGTTTTGCTTATGTTCTATCAATCTCTTTAGCTTATCGCTCATCAAAACCGAAAGGTTCTCATGCTGAACCTCCGAGCGAGCCTTCGCCTCGCTAGATTTATAGTAAGTTCCAAAAGAAAAAACCGCCGAGGAAATCATAAAAAACACAATGAGCAAGAATAGATTCCAATATTTATAATTCATGTAAAACATCTCCCATATATGACGCCAATTGTACCACAAACGTCTTTATACTTTTAAGAGAGCTCTTTAAAATTGCGTCATTTTT
>CALDOC010000389.1 GCA_937914675.1 uncultured Sulfurimonas sp. | reverse complement strand
GAGTTGAAGCCACTCCATTGATCAATTTCACTTTACCAAGGATTTTAGTATCTGCTCCCTCGCGAATAAAATCCGTACCATATAGCCCATCCGTGTCACTAGCGTCAATCGCTTTATTGTCTGGCGTATCAGGAATGGTAAACACGCCCGCGTCGGTACCACCTGTAGCGGACCCTGCTCCAGTCGCGCCATCGACCTTAAAGCCACTCACTCCAAAAAGCACCCATTTATTATCATCGACTGTCGTAGTTAGCGGTAGATAACCGGCGCCAAGCGTCGTCGAAGCTATAGCTATCGCGGCGGCGACGCTTAACAAACTTTTTCTATAATTTTTCATCTCAAATCCTTTTTTAATGTAATCAAAATTTTATCAATTTACTCTATATACTTTAGTTGGAGTAATCAAAGTCGCATCTATGGAGTTCAACAAATACCTATAACAACCATAATATAGCGAACCAATCTTTGGCGTTCTAACGTAAATAGTTCTCTGGCCATTCGCCACCCACGATTCATCAAAACCAAATCTATACCCGTCGGCGTAAACCGTTACGCTTCTAGATAAGACGCTTTGGGTCAAATTTGGGTAAAAAATAACAGCCTCCGTAAGTTCTACGTCTGAATTGTAGTCATACTTTGAACTAATCTCTATGGCGTTTACAAGATCGGCGCTACTTAACGGATCGAAACTAGTGTCTTTAAGGAAGTTAAAAACGCTATCGACAATACAAGCGTTTTGATCTTGTTCAGCTCCACTCGTGTCAAATACGCTATTTACCTGATCTTCATTGGGAGGAGTGACGGTCACGTTGTCTTCAATCGTAGCGTTATCCTCAACCGTCAAATTCTCATCAATTGTGAGATTCACGTCACTTGAAGTTTCCGAAGAAACACTCGAACTAGTCGCGACTCCACAGCCAGAAATTACCAATACAAAAGATAAAACGACCAGTAAATATCTCATCTTAAACGCCATCACACATTCTATAACTACTCCGGTATACTTGGTATTGCCGGAAGATTACTTGGAATTATCGCGCCAGCGGTGCTAACCGAACTCACGATGGAACCCCCTTGAGGAACTTCATTATTCACAACCACGGAAGAATCACTAGTCACCCCACTTCCAGCGCTTCCTCCGCCACAACCAACTAAACCTATGACCGCTAAGACAGCCAAACTATAAACAAGATTTTTCATTTTTCATCCTTTAAATGCTGAAATCGTTTTTTACGAACCTAAATGTATATCGGCAACTAAAATAAAACATTAAACATATTTACAACAAATTATTATCACCATAGACGTAGAAGAGATTTCTGCGGTATCCTCAGAAACAAACCATTTGTGAAGATTGTTTTAGTGGATATTTCTGACAAATCGCAGTAAAGCAAAGGGTAATTGGTGTCAGTCGCTTGTATCTTAAAACTGATATAATCATAAAAAAGAAAAAGGGTTTGAGATGCTAAAAAAACTGCCAGTCGGGATACAAACGTTTTCAGAGATAAGAAAAGAGAACTATCTTTATATAG
>CALDOC010000388.1 GCA_937914675.1 uncultured Sulfurimonas sp. | reverse complement strand
AGTGGTTTTTCTCTTCTTTTTTGACACTGGTTTGGTGAAACTTTTTTTAGCGGGAGTTCTATTGCGTTTGAGCTCTGGTTTTTTATATTCGCTTTTAAGTTTCAACTCTTCTTCGTCTTTTCTTCTTATCGTAGGGTCTGGTTCAAAACCTTCCACCGTCTCTTTTGGTATTTTCATGCCTATGACGATTTCTATCTCTTTTATATCAAATTTTTCATAAATGTCCAACAGTGAAATCGCCTCGCCATCGCGTCCCGCGCGACCGGTTCTTCCCACTCTGTGAACGTAATCTTCGGCGACCGATGGAAGTTCATAGTTTATAACGTATGGAAGATTTTCGATGTCAAGTCCACGAGAAGCGATGTCCGTCGCCACGAGAACTTTTATCTCTCCACTTTTAAACTGAGCCAATGTTTTAAGTCTTTTGGCCTGAGTTTTATCTCCATGAATGACTCCACACTTAAGTCCGTCTTTTTTCAACTCTTCCACTAAATAATCGGCGCTCACTTTTGTTCTGGTAAATACCAAAACTTGAGGGTAATTTCTCGAGCCAATCAAGTAAGCTAAAAGTTCAGCTTTTCTATCCGTGTCCACCATGTAGGCAATTTGATTGATCGTGTCTACCGTTGAGTTTTTCTTAGACGTTTCTATAAATTCCGGTTTCACCAAAACCAATTTGGAAAGTTTTCTCACTTTGTCGCTATACGTGGCTGAAAAGAGAAGCGTTTGATGGCGTTTGGGAAGCAAGGGATGAATTTTT
The DNA here is from genome assembly GCA_937914675.1 of uncultured Sulfurimonas sp. GTDB lineage: Bacteria > Campylobacterota > Campylobacteria > Campylobacterales > Sulfurimonadaceae > Sulfurimonas. Next base: position 3,668 of record CALDOC010000388.1, on the reverse strand, counting down.
CTTATCTCTTTGGCGAAACCCATGTCGAGCATTCTATCCGCCTCGTCTAAAACAAACACTTCCACATGTGAGACGTTGAGACCTTTTTCCACATGCTCCAAAAATCGTCCAGGAGTCGCGATGATTACGTCCACTCCCTTTTTCATGGCGCGCTGTTGAGCTTCTATGTCTTTTCCCCCAACTAACACGGCGCATTCAACTTTCATATGTTTGGCGTAGCTTGTCAAATCTTCAAAAATTTGAATGGAGAGCTCACGAGTGGGAGAAAGTATAACGGCTTTTAGCAACCTATTCTCAGTTCCCTCCGTGTGTCGAAGCCTTTGAAGTATTGGCAGTCCAAACGCGGCGGTTTTCCCCGTTCCCGTTTGAGCGGTCGCGAATATGTCGCTTTTTGCCAACACTAAAGGAATAGCCCTTTTTTGAATGGTGGTAGGATGCTCATAACCCAACTCTTTTATAGCTCCAAGAAGGGGTTTAATCAACCCTAATTTTTCAAATGACATTATACTAATCCTTATAATTTATGTGAAATTTTAGCATATTTTATAAGATATAAGTAAGTTATAGTTATAATTCGCAAATGTTATAAAAATACTAAAATATAAGTACTTAAAATGATTAGAAAAACCCTTAAGAAAACAACTAAAAGCGAAAAACTAAAAGCGTTTATAAAAAAAGCAAAAATTGCGCCTGAATTTTTGGCGGTAAATCGTAAGATGATATCTCGAGGCGTAGTTCTGGGAATATTCATCGCGTTTATACCAATGCCCATGCAAATGGGGGCGGTTCTTCTTTTTATGCCTCTTTTTAGATTCAACGTTCCCATAGCGCTCGCCATGTGTTGGTTGTCAAATCCTATAACGATGCCACCTATGTACTTTATTGAGTATCATGTAGGTTCGTTTTTATTGGGAATAAAAACGCAACCCGTAGAGATGACGCTTGAATGGTTTAAAAATAACCTTGACAACATCTTTATCCCTCTTTATTTTGGAACATTAATATTCTCCGTTGTTGGTTCCACTGCAGCTTACTTTGCGGTCAACTACTTTTGGGAACTTTCAGTTAACAAAGATAAAAAGAAACATCGTTACCACAGATAAGTAAGTAGCATACGGAACTTAAACGCCGTATGCAATATATCCGTCATTTTTAATGAGTAACTCTACGCTTCCTGATCTAAGATGGAAAAACCTAAATCATACATAGCTTTATCAACCATCTCAATAGCCGCTTTCATTGTTTTTTGAGAAATATCCGGGAGTTTTCCCCCCCATGTCTCTTCGGCATCCTTAAAACCTTTCAACATGCCCTCGCGACCAGCGCGAAGTCTATCTTCATCTCCTCCAGCGCCTTGAATTACAAAATTTGCGATCCTTTCACTTGTCTGCTTGACGCCAAAAATCCCGTCTTCACTCACGAGAGCCTTAGCTTCATCTTGGGAGAGCTCAGCTATCGGCTTTCCAGCATATCCAACGTCTTTTAAAAAACTTTGAAACTCGTCATAAGCCTGAGAATCTTTTTCTTGTGAACCTTGCAAACCACCCTGAACGCTCATGGACTTAAACGCGAAAGCGTTGGCGTTCTCCGTTATTTGCGCTCTCAACTCCTTAGCCTCATCCTTCGTAAGCTTCTCAGTATACAAAGTTTTGACGCCAACCACATTTTGAGTTTGACTTAAAGAAGTCACATTTGACGATATATTCATAACATCCCCCTACTTCTACCGTTATTTAGATGTGAATAATATCGGCATTATAAAGAATTTCTATATTATTTGGCAATTTAAATTATTTTCAGGTATACTTACGGCGATGAAAAGATGAGGCTCGAGTTCATCTTTAGTGTTTTATATTATGACTTTGCTCTAGTGACCCTAAAGACTCTCCAAATTTTGACTCCACTTCGAAAGAAGTGATTTTATACTAAAGGCTTAATAATGGCAGAATTATTAGACGGATCAGTAAAATGGTTCAACGAAGAAAAAGGTTATGGTTTCATACAACAAGATAACGGCGGAAGCGATGTATTCGTACATTTTCGTCAAGTTAACAACTCAGGACACGGTCGTGTTTCTTTAGCTGAAGGGCAAAAAGTAACTTACGAAGTTGGCGAAGGTCAAAAAGGTCCTCAAGCAGAGAACGTAACTCCTCTTTAATTAAGAGATTCCATTTTAATGGCGCTTTACAGGCTTTTAGCCTGTAAGTTTTATTTTTTTCTTTTATTTCAAATACTCTTTTTACCAAATATCGCTATCTTCTAGTGCACAAATCATTTATATTTGACAGTTTTTTTCGCCCATAATTATTAGTAAAAGTGCCGAATAGATGCAAATCCATACACACCGCTTTCTTCAACTAAATCAATCTGCTCATGAGAGACAATACCGCCAAGAGCAAAAACTTTTATCTCAGTTTTTTCTAGTAATTTTTGTAAATCTTCCACTCCTTTTGGTTTACCTTTGTTTGGTGAAACAAAAATGGGGCTATACGTCACATAATCAGCACCCAATTTTTGAGCACTTAAAACGTCTTCATAAGAGTGCGAGCTTATAACGACTTTTAGTCCTAAAGATTTAGCGAGCTCTATCTTGTCAAACTGCGTTGAAGTAAGATGAACGCCATCGGCTTTTAGCTCAAAAGCGAGTTCTACTTCTCCATGTAAAAAAGCTTTTACTCCTGCAAACTCTGAACGTATTGAGAGAAAAATTTTTGCAATTTCTTTATAATGAGCGCTTGACTTGTCTCGATATAATATATAATCCGGAGTATGTTTCAGTATTTGCTCTTGGAGTCTATGAGCAAACAATTTTTTGTTGTCCGTGTAAAATTCTTGGGAAGTTATAAGATACTTTTTCATTACTTTCTTAAGAGAGGATTCTCAAAATCTATGGGTTTGGCATCTACCCCTTTGGCGTATCTATCCGCCATCGCGCCTACATGATAGTTGAGTCTATCAAGAAGATAGAGTTCAGGTTTTGCGTACTTGAGTCTTGAATCTAAGATATATTTTTGCAAAAAGTTCATGCTTTCTTCTTCCGTATCAAACTTTATAGTTGAGATTATCTTCTGTACCTCATCGTACTCGTCACCGCATGAGGATATAAAATCATAACTTAAATCTATGGTTTTCATCGTGTCAAGCGCTTTTGAAAAGTTAAAATGGTTATAAAGCAAACAACCCACAAAATACTCTATGTCTGAACTTTCAAACTCGCTATATTGATTCTCTTCATCATTAAAACGCTCATGCCACATTGTTAAAACTTTTTCTATTTTTTCATTCATTTTCTTACTCTCTTTGAACTTTTTTTGTATTATACACAAATTGTGATATACTTTAAAAATGATAAATCTTTCAACCAATAAGCAATTAAATCTTATCTTACTCAGCTCAAACAAAGCTTTGGCGGAAGCTATCAAAAGCGCTTCTCCCCAAGAGTTGCAAAGCTTGTCGCAAGATAAAGATTTAAAATCCATTATGAACTCTTTGCTCAAGCAATCGTCTCAAAGCGCCAACTCCGATAACGAGTTGCTAAATCTACTCAAAAACAATCCTACTCTTAAAAGCTTAGGTTCTGTGTCTGGAACAATAAAAGATTTGTTAAACGCGATAAAATCAGAAAAAAATCCACTTCCAACTGAAAAACTCTTAAACAATTTTTTAGT
>CALDOC010000387.1 GCA_937914675.1 uncultured Sulfurimonas sp. | reverse complement strand
GGAATATGTTTGATTTCACCTTGAAGTGTCACAGGGATAACAACCTCAATTTCTCGTAAACTGTTACCTTTAGCTACTCCATTTTCATCAATTTTTGTTGAAGCTATGACGTCGTAGAGATTTTCTTGAAGTTTACTTGAGATGATTTGCTGTTTTATATCTTCTTTTAACGTGGCGTTTGAGAAGTAACAAACACCTTGAATGTTTTTTGCTTTTTCATCGTAGCATTCATCTTTTGGCTGAGCATTTTTTCCATCGTTGGCTGAACCACCGAAGCAACTATTGACAAATGCGCAATCACCTGAGAGTTCCGCCATCTCACGAGCCAAACCTTTTATGGTTTTTGCCGGAACGTAGGGCAAACCGTCTTTATCTTTTACGACAGTGCTATCAAGTCTCGCTCCGGCACTCAGACCGCTACTTAGATGCCAATAATCATAAAATTTTATTTCAAAAGAGAGTGTCATTGTTTTTCCTCCGTCACTGAGTGAATTTGTAAGATGTCGTAGATAGGTGTTTTTAGGTATCCGTCTTTTTTGATGACAAGTTCCTGATTACAAAGTTTTGGCTGGAGTCTCCCTAAGTTTTTATCCATAATGTTACACTTCCATCTGCCTGAACGCTCCGTGATTTCATTGATGCGCTTGAGCAGGTTCGCTGCGCTATCTGAGCTTTTATGCAGCTCGCTCATCCATTCACGAAGACGGCTAATCGGACTACCCTCTTGTCTGTAAGCAAATGACGTGTTAAGAAGGTCTTGAATAGTTGGCTGTATCTCTTTTTTCAATTTAATATCTTCATGTAAATAGTACGGACCAAAATCCAGTCTTATAGGATTATCTTCTTTATTGACATCATTTATAATCGTTAGTTCGTCTCTTACAAACTTCTCCCAGCTTTGATAGTTGGAGCTTTGGATATTGTGAAACATGAGACTTGATGGAGCTAAATCTTTATCAATCTCTTTTGCATGTTTTTTTGTTTGAGAACAAAGTGTTTCGGCCAAACTTACAGCATAATGGAAAGGATATTTTTCATTGCAGTAAGCTATCCCCGCGCATGCCGTGAGTTTTTCTCTTAGACCTTTTAATTCTTCTATTTTTGAAGTTTCTTTTTCAAAATTATCTAAAAATTTTCGGGTAAATTCGAGTGCTTTATTTGCATTGCAAATCACAGTCAAATCATCACCGCCAAGAATAACTTCCCTTATTTCCATCGTATCTGTTTTTGCGTCTTGAAAAGCTTTTTGCGTCGCATTGTCAAGCTTGAGTGAAAAACTACTGAGCTTGTTTCCCAATTTCGCAACAATTTCACCAAGTCCATTTCCATCGGCATGAATAACGGCAATTTTATTTTTGCTGTTTGATAAATCTGCAAGTTCATTATAGTCGCCTGTTTGAGGAAAAGCCTCTCTTTTTTGTTGGCTAGCTCTATCCATGGGAGTTTGCACATTTTTGATATTTCTATATTCTACGATTGGTCTTGCAGTACTTGGCGCCAACTCCATAATATTGATACTCAAATCAAGAGGCAGTGATGGCTTATTTCTTTGGGCTTTGAGTCTTTTTTCTAGTTCTTTTATGGCATCTTTTTGTTCTTTAAACTCCTCTTCCATCTTTACAACAGCTTGGGAAATCGTGATGCCATAAGCATTTTGCATTACCATTTTTGGAAAATTTTCAACCGCTTCTTTACAACTATCTTCATTTTCAAAAATGACCTTTATATTACCAGCAGCATTTAGCAAAATTTTATCAGCTTTAAAATTATCTTCAAAACTGATTGGATTTTTTTCTTTGACTTTTCCCCGACTAAATTCATTCGATGAGATGCTTTTGACAATTTCACTCGCACCGACTATCTCTTGGAGTTTGTTCGTCGCAAAAATAAACTCCTGAATCCCCTGAATGCTTGCGCCGTATAAATACTTAGCCATTTACGCGATCTCCTCTATTTTGATTTTTCCGAGTCCAAAGACCGTCTGTTTGCCACATCCCAAAATCTCTCCTAGTTTTAAAAGTTTGTATGTTTGCTCGTCAATGTTGCCAAGTATCATCTCACCCATCAATCCTCCAAAATTCATCTTTGTTTTTTGGACATTGCTTTTGCGTGTGAGTTCTTGATAATAAAGATGTTTCGAAATAATTTTATACTCTTTGCTGACGTTTAATCTTTGGAACTCTTCGCCGCTTAGTTCATATTGGCGCTTGTTGATAGAGATTAAAATGTCGAGCAAATCAATATCTTCTCTTACGAATTTATTCTCTTTTTTTATGCGCAAAGGAGTGATGAATTCGAGTTTTACGACTGATTTGCATGGAGTGCTTTCAAAAGTCATAAACTCTTCGAAGCACTCCACATCTTCAAACTCTTGGAGTGATTGAAGAAGCGCTTTCTTTACCGCGCCCGCATCCTTCTGAACATCGCCAAAAAGTAAAAGAGAAAAGTAAAACGCTTCATCCTCCAAATCAAAATCAAGTCTGTATGGATGTACTCTGTTCTTTTGTTCATAGAATTTATAAAAGACGCAATCATCCGCGGCAAAACATCCTTCACATTTGAATGTCGGATTGACGCAAACTTCTTCTTTAAGCGCATACCCCAAAGTCCCACGGACTTTAGAGCCTATAAAATTGTGCGGTTTTTTTGAGGATGAAGTTATGGTTAGTTTAGTATATATCATTTTTAAACTGCTCTAATTCATTTTCAGTTATATAAATTTTTAATTCATGTAACTCAGACTTCTG
>CALDOC010000386.1 GCA_937914675.1 uncultured Sulfurimonas sp. | reverse complement strand
TCGGGGAATGAGTCCCGACCAAGTTTTGGTTTTGATAAATGGCAAACGAGTTCATGCGTCTTCTCTGCTTCATGTCAATGGCGTAATAGGGCGAGGTTCTAGTCATGTGGATTTAGACGCGATCGCGATTAGTTCCATAGAGAGGATTGAAGTCATGAGAGACGGCGCTTCCGCTCAATATGGTTCAGACGCGATATCCGGCGTTATCAACGTCAAACTCAAAGGCATGGGACATAGCAATTTGATAAGCGGACAGTATGGACGAAGGATTAAGGGAGATGGGACAAAAGGGCAAGCCGACGCTTTTATAAGCGCGCCTCTCTCCTATGACGGCTTTGTCAACGTAACAATGCAGGCCATAGGGCAAGACGCAACGCAAAGAGCGGGAGTGGACAACCGTTTAGACCCACCTAGCGTTCAAACGCATGTCGGAATTCCCGAGTCCAAAAACTATAAAGCGGTTTTAAACGCGGAGATTCTTCAAAACGACGGCTTAAACGTTTACTCTAACGCCTTTGTAAATTATAGAGATTCCAAGGCTAGCGCGTTTTATAGACCCGCGGATGTTAATTTATCAAATCCAAATGGTTTTTTGCCAATCATTAACGCAAAAATTCTTGATTGCGCTTTGAGTCTAGGGGTTAAAGGAAACGTCGACGATGAAACGACATGGGATTTAAGCAACTCTTATGGCTTAAACAACTTTCACTATTACGTAAGCGATAGCATGAACTATACTTTAGGCGCAAACTCTCCCACGTCTTTTGACAATGGAAGTTTGGCGTTCATTCAAAATACGACAAATTTGGATTTTAAAAAAAGCGCCGATTCGTTAAAAATAGCGGGTGGTTTAGAGTTTAGATATGAGAACTATAGCATAAACGCTGGAGACGCGGCGTCTTACTTTGACGCTAGCTCGTTGAATGGCTTGACGTCCACTCCAGCGGGTTCACAAGGCTTTGCGGGGTTTTCTCCCGATAACGAAGTGGATGAAAGTAGAACGAGTTACGCCCTTTACGTTGATAGCGTCGTCGCGCTGAGCGCTAAACTGCAACTTGAGGTTTTAGCTAGATATGAAGAGTATTCGGATTTTGGCGAAAGCACAAACGCCAAGTTCGCTTTGTCGTATAAGCTCAATCCTAAAACATCGCTTCGCATGTCCGGCAGTACGGGCTTTCGCGCCCCATCTTTAGCGCAATCCTACTACTCGCAAACTTCATCTTTCGTAAACGCTTTGACGGGAGAGCTCTCAAGAGAGGGAACGTTTAAAGTCGAGCATGCGCTCTCTCAAGAACTTGGCGCAAAAGCTCTCAAATCAGAGCGTTCCAAAAACCTTAGCATGGGCGGCGTTTATCAAGCGAATAAAAATTTATCTTTCATTGTAGACTTTTTTTACATAGAAGTTCACGATAGGATTATGCTCACTCAAGACATTCCCACAACCACTGCGCAAGAGACGCTTTATGGAGTGAGCGCGGCAAGATATTTTACAAACGCGGCTCAGACGCAAACCAAAGGCGTTGATATAAGAAGCGATTACCATTACTCTTTAAAAGATAGTTCGCAACTGGATTTTAATTTTTGGTTTAATTACGCGGACAA
>CALDOC010000385.1 GCA_937914675.1 uncultured Sulfurimonas sp. | reverse complement strand
TAAATGTGGAATCTGATTTAGGTTACTTTGGAAGTGGTTTTTAGAGGTTCCCTTAATTTACTTTTTTTGCATCTTGTTGAAGCTATTATAGTTTAAAAATATTATTATAGCAAAAACATTGCATATCGTCATATTTTATAATTTAATGCAATTTACTATGAAGAAACTAAATAGCTTTTCTCTCTTAGGGTCATGACTTTTATTTGTAATATATAAGGTTTATTAAGTATAATTCCACTAATCTTAACGGTCTCATCAGTCTAACACGCTCAAGTATAACCGTTACGAACCTCTTATTTTAGGGGTTAAATAAAATATCAATATATATCGGAGAAGATATGGGATTAGCAATTGGTCTAGTGGGACTTCCAAACGTAGGTAAATCAACAACTTTTAACGCGCTTACAAAAGCGCAAAACGCCGAAGCCGCAAATTATCCATTTTGTACAATAGAACCAAACAAAGCCATCGTTCCAGTTCCCGACAAAAGACTTCATGCGTTAGCAAAAATTGTTAAACCGGAACGAATTCAGCACTCAACATTGGATTTTGTTGACATAGCTGGTCTTGTCAAAGGCGCTTCAAAAGGAGAGGGACTAGGAAACAAATTTCTTTCAAACATTCGTGAAACGGAAGTTATACTTCAAATTGTAAGATGTTTTCATGATGATAACATAGTGCATACCGAGGGTAGCATCGATCCTTTAAGAGATGTTGAAATCATTGAAGGCGAACTTATTTTAGCAGACATTGAAGTTTTGTCAAATAGAATCGAGAGACTAAAAAAACAAGCTAGAACTGACAAAAACGCTAAAGCCGTTTTAGATATTGCAGAAGAACTTTTAGAGTTTTTAGGGGACGGAAATCTTGCTAGAAATTATACTAAAACCGACACTGAAGAGTATGCTCAACTTGTAAATGAAGTGAGATTTTTAACGGCTAAAGAAATTATGTATGGCGCGAACACGGATGAAGACGGTCTTCTTGAAGATAATGAGTATGTAATCGCTTTAAGAGAACATGCAAAAAAACATAACTGCGAACTTATAAAGCTATGCGCCAAAATAGAAGAAGAGTTAATCGGACTTGACGAAGAAGAAGCTCAAGAGTTCTTAACGGACCTAGGCGTCGAAGAGTCGGGACTTGAGCAAATTATCCAAAAAGGTTTTCATAAATTAGGTCTAATGAGCTACTTTACAGCTGGAGTTAAAGAAGTTCGCTCATGGACGATCAAACAAAATTCAACGGCTCCTCGCGCCGCGGCGGCAATTCATAATGATTTTGAAAAAGGTTTTATCCGCGCGGAAGTTATCGCTTATAACGACTTTGTAGAGTTTGGCGGAGAAGCAAAGGCTAAAGAAGCTGGTAAAATGAGACTTGAGGGCAAAGAGTACATAGTGCAAGACGGCGACGTCATGCACTTTAGATTTAACGTATAGGTACTAAAAAAAGTGCCATTGCGATTAAAACAGAGGTTGTACGAAAGGTATAACCTGTTTTTTACGACTTAAAACGCCATCCAGCCAAACTTGATTATTGTGTAATTTTTTCCCAAATGCAGCTTCAATTTTACTCTCATCGTCACTTATGCATAAAAGTTGAGAACCTTCTTTCATGATGTCAGTTAAAAGAACGAGCATTGTGTGAAGACCATCTTCTTCTTTCATTTTTTTCATATCTTCAAGTATCTCGTATTTTCTATCGTCGAGAGCGGATATGTCTATCATTTCAAGTTGATTTACTCCAACCATTGAGCCATTCATGTCAAAAGGCTTGTAGTCTCTCGTGTTTAGCTCACGCGCGGTTGAACCGTTCACCGCGGATTTTACTATAAACATCTCCATGCCAAGCGCTTTATAATCTTCAATCTCAGCGATTTTAGCAAGTTCTTTTACCGCTTTCGTATCTACTTTTGTACAAGTAGGAGATTTGAAAATGACGGTATCGCTCAAAATCGCCATCATCATCATGCCAGCGATGTCTTTTGGAATGGCAACGCCATAATGGTCATAGGCTTCTTTGATAACCGTGTTGGAACAGCCAACGGGACGAATCCATGCTTCAAGTGGAGTGTCTGTTGTCAAATCACCAAGTTTATGATGGTCAAATATACCAAGAATCGTCGCTTCGTCAATATCGTCTTGAAAATGGATTTTATCCGTAGAATCCACTATGTAAACGGTTTCGCCAGCCACTGAAGTTTTAAGTACTGGAAGTTTTCCTCCAAATTTGTTTAAAATGAATTCCGTTTCAGCGGAAATGTCGCCTTGACGAGCGGGAATACAATCTTCACCTAGTTGGTTTTTAAGGTATGAAAGTGAGATAGCGCCTACGATAGAGTCGCTATCTGGGTTTCTATGTCCAAAAACGTATGTTGACATTTAAGAGCCTTTATATTTTTTTCGTAATTATACACAAGTTTTTTGATAAGTAGTTTTATAGATAGATTTAATTTTAATTTGTAAAATTGTTTACTAAAGCGACAGCGTAATATGGTACACTTGCCACTCTTATTTTAATCAAAAACTTCAATTGTCAAACTTCCAAAACTACACAAAAATAGAAATTTACTTAAAAAACATTATCTAAATTATAAATATTTAAACAATTAAACAGTATAATAAATGACCTGTTTTCTAAATAGACTAAGTGTCTTTAAAAAGAGCTTAAAATACAAAAGAAACTATGTAAAATTTACAATTTTAGGAGTGAAAATGATTGGACAACACGATTTACTGCGATCATTCAGAGATAACTGTGGGTTTGGGCTTGTAGCTAACATCAAAAACAAACCTTCATATCAAGTTTTGGACGACGCAATTACCGCTTTGGAACGTATGATGCACCGTGGCGCCGTGGCGGCCGATGGTAAAACTGGAGATGGCAGCGGACTTCTTATTTCTATGCCAGAAGAGTTCATGCGCGGCGTTGCTGAATCAAATGGAGTTGAACTATCTAAGCAATTTGGTATAGCCTCTATATTTACTAAAGATGTAAAGCTACTGGATATTTTTGAAGAGACTTGTGACAACAATGATCTAAAAATTGTATTTCGTCGTGAAGTTCCGATAGATACAAACGCGCTTGGTGAACAAGCAATGGCGTCATTACCAAAAATAATGCAATTTTTTATAGTTCCCAACTCTCTTATGGCTACAAATAGATTTGATGCGCTTTTGTATTTGTCTCGCAAAGAGTGTGAGCATAAACTAATGAAAGAGAGGGATTTTTATATCGCTTCCATGAGTTCAAAAGTTGTTTCATATAAAGGGCTTGTCATGCCTACTCATATCAAAGAGTTTTACAAAGACTTTCAAGACGAAAAGTTTAAAATTTCTTTTTCTCTTTTTCATCAGAGATTTTCGACAAACACTTTGCCTGAATGGCGTTTGGCGCAACCATTTCGCGCAGTGGCTCACAATGGAGAAATTAACTCCGTTGAGGGAAATCGCATAAATGTTGAAATCAAATCGGAATCGATAAAATCAGAAGTCTTTACGCCAGAAGAGATACAAAGAATTTTACCTATACTTCAACTCAATTCATCGGATAGCGCGTCAGCGGATAACTTTTTTGAATTTTTAATCGTTAATGGAATGGATTTTTTCAAAGCCGTTCGCGCGATTATTCCTTCAGCTTGGCAAAACTCTCCTCATATGGATCCTGAACTTCGCGCGTTTTACGAATATCATTCAACGGTTTTTGAAGCTTGGGACGGTCCAGCGGCATTTAGCGTTACAGACGGTCGTTATATTGGCTGCGTACTAGATAGAAATGGACTCCGCCCTTCAAAATACATTATTACAAACGATGACAATCTTCTCATCGCAAGTGAATATGGCGTTGTTGACATTAAAGAAGAAGATATAAAAGAGAGAGGTCGTCTTCAATCTGGAGAGATGTTGGGACTTGATCTTAAATTTGGAAAAGTGCTCAAAAGTAAAGAAATTGATGATTATTTAAAAAGCACAAATCCTTACATGAAGTGGCTAAACGAGCATATGGTTTATTTACAAGAACATGTGGAAGAGCAATACTCGTCATCTAAAGATATTGACGTAGATAACCTTATCGTTAGACAAAGATACTTTAACATAACGCAAGAAATAGTTGAACAAGTCATAGAACCTATGATTATTGAGGGCAAAGAAGCAGTTGGTTCCATGGGCGACGACACTCCTTTGGCGGCTTTTTCAAACAAACAAAGAAATTTTACGGATTTTTTTAAACAAAAATTTGCGCAAGTGACAAACCCGCCAATTGATCCAATTCGTGAAAAAGTAGTTATGAGTTTAAATACCGGTTTTGGAGAAATTCACAATATTTTAGATGAAATTCCAACTCATGCGCAACGTTTAAAATCAATCTCACCTATCATCACAAGTGAAAAACTTGCAGTTTTAAAATCGTTTGGAGATAATAAATCTCCTCGTTATCAAGCTTTTTATCACAATACGACGTTCTCAACGGCATATAAAAACGACTTGCAAACTTCACTTTCAACTTTGGTGGAGACAGTTATCCATTCTGTAAAAAACGATGGAACGAGAATAATTATTTTAGATGATGGCGAACTCTCAAAAGAGAACAAAGTTATTCCAATGGCTATGGTAGTTGGACGACTTAATAGCTCGCTTCTTAAGGCTAAAATTCGTCATCTCGTTTCAATGATATGCATCACTGGGGAAGTTGTAGATTCACATAGCGCGGCCGTGCTTATAGGATATGGAGCAAGCGCGATATTTCCTAATTTACTTTTTACTACGGTAGCGCATCAATTAGAAAAATCCAAAAGCATGGACATGGAGTGTTCGGAAGCTTTTAAAGCGGTGCACACTTCGATAAATGGTGGAATATTGAAAATAATGTCAAAAATGGGAATCGCGACAATCGCGTCGTACAGAAACGCTGGACTTTTTGACGTTATGGGACTTAGTCATGAGATATCAAAAGATTGTTTTGAGACTTCTCACAACGTCATTCCTGGACTCACTTACAATGATATCGATGAAAGACTTACAAAGTATCATAAAGACGCGTTTAGAAATAATGGCTTTAATAAAATTTTTCCTTTAAATATAGGTGGTTATTATAAATTTTACAATGGTCAAGAACATCATGATTTTGGACCCGACGTCATTCATGCAATTCACGACATGGCCGCTAGTGGAAAAAAAGAAGATTTTGACAAGTTTAAAAATCTTGTCAATAAGCGCGGCCTTAAATTTATTCGTGATTTTTTCGAGCTTAAATCAGATAGAAAATCCATTGACGTAAGTGAAGTGGAGCCAAAAGAAGTCATCTTTAAAAGATTTGCGTCAGCAGCTATGAGTCTTGGCTCAATTTCTCCCGAAGCTCATGAGACGATGGCAATCGCTATGAACACTATTGGTGGTCAATCAAACTCAGGAGAGGGTGGTGAAGATAGGGCTAGATATGGAACGAACAAAGTTTCTAAAATCAAACAAGTCGCCTCTGGTCGTTTTGGAGTTACTCCCGCGTATTTAAGAAGCGCCGAAGAACTTCAGATAAAAGTTGCGCAAGGCGCGAAACCAGGAGAGGGTGGACAATTGCCAGGGCATAAGGTAACGGCGTTGATTGGAAAACTTCGTCATACCGTTCCCGGCGTTACTTTGATTTCACCTCCTCCTCATCACGACATATACTCAATTGAAGATTTGGCTCAGCTTATTTTCGATTTAAAACAGGTCAATCCTAAGGCTCGCGTCGCCGTAAAACTTGTTTCAACCGTTGGCGTTGGTACAATTGCCGCAGGTGTCGCAAAAGCTTACGCGGATAAAATTATCATTTCCGGTGGTGATGGAGGAACGGGCGCCGCTCCGCTTACTTCTATCAAGTTTGCTGGAAATCCATGGGAAATAGGGCTTAGTGAAGCGCATAACGCTTTAAAGGCGAACAACTTGCGTGGGCTTGTGGAGTTGCAAACCGATGGTGGTCTTAAAACTGGACTTGACGTTGTAAAAGCCGCTCTACTTGGCGCTGAGAGTTACGCGTTTGGTACGGGCGTTCTTACAATCGTTGGTTGTAAAATGCTTCGTATTTGTCATGTAAACAAGTGTACGGTAGGTATTGCCACTCAAAATGAAAAACTTCGCAACGAGTTTTTTAAAGGCCATGTCGATCAAGTAATTAATTTTTTTACTCTTTTAGCCGAAGACGTACGTTCAATCATGGCGGAGCTGGGTTATAGAACCATGGAGGAGATGATAGGCCGCGTTGATCTACTTAAAGTAACTAAAGACGACTTTGCGCAAAAATTTGACTTTAGTTCCATACTTCACCAAGAAAAAGGCGTAAACACACATCAACAATCTTTTAATCATCCTTTTGACGACAATCTTTTTGAAAAAGACGTATTAAAAGAAGCTTATGCCGCGATTAAACATCCAGAATATCCTATTCGCATAAAACGCGAGATTAAAAACGTACATAGAAGTTTTGGCGCGTTGGTAAGTGGAGAAATAGCTGAGTTTTATGGTGACGAGGGCCTAAAAGCGGGAACGATTACAATTAACCTTAATGGCGTTGCGGGACAGGCTCTTGGCGCGTTTTTGATTCCAGGCGTTTCCATATACTTGGATGGCGTCGCTAATGATTATATCGCCAAGGGCATGCATGGTGGAAAGATAGTCATCACTTCCAAAAATCAAGGTGAAAAATTCTCCGCTGGTGGAAATACTTGTTTATATGGAGCAACTGGCGGTAAACTTTACATATCAGGAAGCGTTGGAGAAAGATTTGGAGTGCGTAACTCTGGAGCGTTGGCGATTGTTGAGGGTAGTGGAGACAACGCTTGTGAGTATATGACGGGTGGAATAGTGGTAATCTTAGGAAAAACAGGGATAAACTTTGGCGCCGGTATGACAGGCGGCATTAGTTTTGTGTATGACTGTGACCACACTTTTATTGAAAACGTTAATCATGAATTAGTGGAAGCCATAAGAATAGATACGGACGAAGGCGATGAAGCTAGACATTACTTAAAGCGATTGCTAAAAGATTATTTGGTTGAAACAGGTAGTAATAAGGCGCAAGAATTACTTGAAAACTTTAGAGTTGAAGTAAGAAATTTTTGGCTTATTAAACCAAAAAACTTAACTAAATTACCTTTAAATATTGAAAAAGGAGACTAATCATGAGAGAATATTTAACAACGCAAAGAATAGACGCTAATAAAAGATTGGTAGTAGAGAGAGTCAAAGATTTTGGTGAAATATATGATATTTTTGATGTAAAAGAAGCTTCCACTCAAAGCGATAGATGTATACAGTGTGGAGATCCATTTTGTTTAAATAAATGCCCTCTACATAATTACATACCTCAATGGTTGAAATCAGTTGCTGAAAAGGATTTGGAATTTGCGTTTAAACTGTCAAACGAGCCTTCTCCATTTCCAGAAGTAATGGGTAGAATATGCCCGCATGACAGACTTTGCGAGGGTGACTGTACTTTAAATGACGGTCATGGAGCCATCACAATTGGTTCTATTGAAACTCATATTACCGAAGCTGGTTTTAAAGCCGGATACACTCCTAGTTTTCCAGGCGTTACAACTGATAAAAGAGTTGCCGTAATTGGGAGTGGTCCCGCTGGTTTATCTGTCGCCACTTATCTATTGCGTTCGGGCATAGCGGTCACAATGTATGAAAGGGCTGACCGAGCTGGTGGACTCTTAACATATGGCATACCAGGCTTTAAGTTAGATAAAAAAATAGTGGAACGCCGTATTAAACTTCTTCTAGACGCTGGAATGAAGCTTATTCTAAATTGCGAAGTTGGAAAGGATATAACTTTTGAAGAGATAGCTGACGCCCATGACGCAATGTTTTTAGGAGTAGGGGCCACAAAATCCAAAAGCGCGTCTTTAGCTGGAGAAAGCGCTTCCAACGTTCATATGGCAATGGATTACTTAACAAACATTCAAAGAAAAAATTTTAAAATCGCCTATGACAAAAAGTTTAACTTTAAAGATTTAAACGTTGTAGTTATCGGTGGTGGGGACACCGCTATGGATTGCGTGAGAACAGCTAAAAGAGAAGGCGCTAAACATGTGACTTGTCTTTATAGACGTGACGAACTCAATATGCCTGGAAGCAAGAAAGAGTTTAAAAACGCAATGGAGGAGGGTGTTGACTTTACGTTTTTAGCGTCTCCAAAAGAAATCATTTTAGATGAAAATGGCCGAGCCATCGCAGTGGAGATAGTCAAAACCACTCTTGGCGCTAAAGACGCAAGTGGTCGTCAACGCATGGAAGAAGTAAAAGGAAGCGAAACTAGAGTAAACGCGGACGTTGTGATACTCTCACTTGGTTTTGATCCGCTTGTGCCATCTTTCTTAGCGGAAAATGGCGTTGAGACAAATTCATGGGGCGGAGTGATCGTTAATAAAGAGACTTATGAGACAACAACCGCTGGCATCTACGCCGGTGGTGACTGTTTTCGTGGCGCCGACTTAGTTGTAACGGCTGCTCTTGATGGTCGTGAAGCCGCTAAAAGCATCGCCAACTCTTTGTTGAAATAAACTACAGGCTCTTAAAGCGGGGATTATTCCCGTTTTAAGGCTTAAAAACGCGATATTATTTTTCAAGAGAATTTACATTATGTTAACCAATATAAATATATAAGGTGCCTTTTTGGAATTATGACTAGAAAAGAACAATTAATTATAGACATACAAAACCTTTTAAACGCTTATGACAATGTTAAAAGCACGTCCATTAACCCTGCTCTTTTAGCATTTATGGATGAGAACACTTTAGTCAATATAATAGATTCATTGTTAACTCAAAAAGAAGAATCTCACCAATCAAACGTTGAATGGTTATCAAAATTTAAGTCTCATGAATAAATTCAAGTGTTAATATCCGTTCGTGTTATTCTTGTTTACTAACATAGTATATAATACCACAAATATAAACTTACAGGAGTTACTATGAGCGGAATTGATTTAGTTCAGTTAACAGAACAAACAAAAAGACTTTCAGCAATGGTTGTTGAAGATGAAAAAGTTACAAATGAGTTGTTAAGCTCTACTTTTAAAAACTTTTTTAATAGCGTAGAGTCGGCATTTAACGGTGAAGACGCTCTTAAGGCGTACGAAAAAAATGAGCCGGACGTTGTGTTTGTAGACATTATTATGCCCGGAATGGACGGAATAGAACTTTCTCGTCAAATCCGATTGATTAATCCATCTCAAATTATTATTGTAATTTCAGCAAGTAACGATATTGAAAAAATATCTGAATCTATAGAAGTTGGCGTAAATAGTTTCATTCAAAAACCTATTGATACCAAAAAAATTATTGAACTTTTGAATAATGTCGTTAATATCATTGCAAAAAAGAAAAAGATTGAAACCAAAACGTTTTCTATCTCTCTTCCTTTAGATATTTATGAAACCGTAAATGACAATGCAAAAGCGGAAAGCATTTCTAAAAACGCGGTAATCATTAGAGCACTTCGTAGTTTTTACCAATAATTGAAGATTTATATAGATTTTATTATTTTTTAAGCATAAAATCTATATAATTTCGGCTCAACAATAAATGTTGAAAGTGGCCCCGTCGTCTAGCGGTCAGGATCCATGGTTTTCATCCATGTCACAGGAGTTCAATTCTCCTCGGGGTCACCACTTGCACTCTTCAAAAAAATCAACAAAACATAATAATTAATCAAAAATCTGCTAAAATCACGAAAATTATTTTTAGGAATTTTCATGTTAAGATTTGCGCCCAGTCCAACTGGTGATATGCACATAGGTAACCTTAGAGTCGCCATATTTAACTATATTGTAGCCCAACAAAAAGGCGAAGATTTAATAGTTAGGATAGAAGACACTGACAAAGAGAGAAACATAGAAGGCAAAGATAAAGAGATACTTGATATCTTGGCTCTTTTTGAAATCAAATATTCACAAATTCTTTATCAGAGCCAAAATATTCGTTTTCACACCGCTATGGCGCTTCAGCTTATACATGATAAAAAAGCCTTTAGCTGTTTTTGCTCTCCTGATTGGCTTGAAAAAAAAAGAGAAGAAGCTAAAGAGGATAAAAAAGCGTATAGATACGACGACGCCTGTCGTAATCTTCCAGCTGAGCTTGTGATAGACAATACAAATCCTTTTACAATTAGAAT
>CALDOC010000384.1 GCA_937914675.1 uncultured Sulfurimonas sp. | reverse complement strand
TTGACTCTATGTTCGTTTATGTAGGAGTCGCTTTTGCCTTGAATATGCGCCGTTACGTCTGCGTAAGCCTGCTCAAGGTCTTGTGGATGGATTCTATTTTTCCACTCTTCCAAATTGGAGTCTATCTCGTCCTCTTTAAAGCCTAACATCTCTTTCCATCGTTTTGAGACGTAGAACTCGTTTGTCTTAATGTTCCAGTCCCAAAGTCCATCTCCGGCACCTTCTAGCGCAAACCTAAGTCTTTCTTCAGAGACATGCAATTCTTGAGTCACTTTTTTTGCTATTTGTATCGCTTTTTCTCTTGTCTTAATCAATGAGTTTAACAATAAATAGAGTAATGTAATCATAATCAGAACAAAAAATGGAATAAGAAAAATAATGTAAATATGTTCACTTTCCAATCTGCGATTTGTCTTAAACGTAAGCGTCCAAGTGCGACCATTTACTATGATACGTATCTCTTTATGCAGTGTTGAGAGACAGTTTTTTATACTTGAAGAATAGAGTACGTTCTCTTTAGTGGCAAAAGCGCCATCGTAAATTTCAAAATGCGTATCGGAATACGTTGAGCCTAAGACGCCACGCATAAAGTCGTTTGCGCGAAATGGCGCGTAGACAAAGCCTTGAATCGCCAAAACTCTATCTTGAGGAGTCTCTAATTTAAAACCTTTTTTGTATACAGGCAGATACATCAAAAAGCCGGCCTGAACGTCTGTGTCGGACTCTTGAACGAGTTTAATTTTGCCCGAGAGCGTAGCTTCACCGCTTTGCATCGCTTTTGTCATTGCCTCTGCGCGTACTTTTTCAGAGAACATGTCGTAACCAAAGGCTCTGACGTTGCGCTCGTCAAACGGCTCTAGATATATGATGGAAGTGTATAGTTCCCTTTGCCCATCCGGATGTATTTTGAAATTGGCAAAGCCCTCTTTTTTTATGCGTTGTTCATGTTTTTGTTTGTCGTTTGGCAAAACAACTTCGCTATACCCAAAGCCCTGAATTCCTTTGAAGTTTTCATCTAATTTTTGCTCTTTAGCAAATATTGCCCATTCATCGCGACTAACGCCATTAGAAGCGTTGAAAAAGCCAACGCCACTTTTTAAAACTTGTTCATACGCGGCCATACGGTTTTTTACAAGTATAACCACTTCGTTTCTCATCAACTCTAAGCGCGCGTCCTCTTTTTCTTTATAGTAAGCATAGGAGAACAACCCGCTAGAGAGACTGATTAAGACTCCTATGACAATCGTAGCGTTTAACCAGAATTTATAAGAGTTTTTAGATTGAAGAGGCATAAAAAACCTTTGACTTTCAGTTTGCAGAGAAATTATTATACACAATTATATTATAAAATATAATAAATTTTCACTTTATGGACAATGTTCGCATTTCTAAAGGTTTACTCCGTAAATTGCGCAAATAACAGTTGACGCTGCGTTAGGCGTATAAAAAAATTCATAAATTATGAAAAAATTAAATATTTAATATTATTTCTCGCTATAATTTCCAAAAAAATTCAAGAGAGAACATGAAACTACCTAAGGGCTTTGGCAGAAACTATTTTAGTTTAAACGCCATTACCGCGACTGTTAATCAAGTGACGATTAACGCGGTGAAGTCTTGCGCCTTAAGTTATCATGTTCTGGCGTTCGATGGCGAAAATCAAGACGCGGAGATGGAAGAAGAGGAGCTGGCAACGCTTTGCGCGCTACAGCTCTCT
>CALDOC010000383.1 GCA_937914675.1 uncultured Sulfurimonas sp. | reverse complement strand
CCGAAGAGATGGTGGGGCGATGGCTCAAGACAAAACCTCGCGATAGCGTGATATTGGCCACGAAAGTGGCTGGCGCCGCGAATGGGTGGTTTGTTCCGCCGATTCGTCATGGATTTACCGCCATCGACAGTTTTCACATCGAGAGGGCGATAGAGGGCAGTTTGAAGAGATTGGGAACCGATTACGTGGACCTTTATCAAATGCACTGGCCCGATACGGTCGTGCCAATAGAAGAGAGTTTAAAAGCTTTTGACAGACTCGTTCAGAGTGGAAAAGTTCGTTACTTAGGCACTTCGAACGACACGGCTTACGGAACCACAAAAGCTCTCATGAGCAGCGAGAACAAAGGATACGCGAGATTCGAATCCATTCAAAACAACTTTTCACTTTTGAATCGTCGATTTTTAGACGAGCTTTCGACGGTGGCGGAGAAAGAGCAAATTTCCTTGCTTCCTTATTCACCTTTAGCTGGTGGCGTTTTGAGCGGAAAGTACAATCAAGCCAACAATCATGAGGGTCGTTTCAGTTCGTACGTAAACGCGACCGACAAACGCCAACGCATGATGGCGGAGCGATTCGTAAACGACAAGACGCTTCTCGCGACTCAAAAATACCTAAAGATAGCTCAGGAAGCGGGGCTTCATCCCGTGACCATGGCGACGGCATGGTCGAAACAGTTTAGTTTTGTAGCCTCGACCATCATAGGAGCTACTACTCCGGAGCAATTGGACGCGACCTTGGCGGCGATGGATTTGGTGCTAAGCGATGAAGTTTTAAAGGCTTGCGACAAAGTGCATGCTGAAATATTGTACCCGATGGGTTAACGTTTCAGCATGCACTTATTTCAACTCTATTTTCTTGAAATATGGCGCTTTTGGCGTCATTTGAGTGCTTGGACGACGTCAAGTTGTTGACGCCCGGAGTCGCGCTATAAATAAGGACGCAATCATTTCTTAAATCATTATTATGCTTAACAACAAGATTCACGCTTCCCGTGATGGAAGATATTTTTACCGTTGAGCCGCTTTCAAAGCCCAAAGAGCTATGCAGATAGACGAATTGCTCTCTTGCAAATTGAGAGTTTAAACTCGTTTGGCTCTTCGGCGTTATTAGGTGTAGTTTGTTGTCAGTGGAATCTATCTTTTCAAACTCTTCTAAAAATAAAAATTCTTTTGTCTGAGTGTCAAATCCATCTTTGTAAGGAATTGTTTCTCTATCTTTTACTACAAAAGTCTCGTCTTCGTTTTTAATCGCGAATCGTTTAAAAGATTCTAAATAATACTCTTGCGTTTTTAACTCTATATCAAACGCCTCGCATAAATGTTTTGCCAAATCATACTCGCTTATTCCAACTGCGCTCTCGAGTTGTTTAGGCATAAACGCCATTGCGTCATGAGAGTAAGAAGTTCTAACGTCGTTTTTGCTCAAAAATGTTTTCGCCGGTATAATCAAGTTTGCAACCTCGCTAGTTTCATTTTCATAAAGACCAAAGTATATAACGTTTTGCGTGCGAGAGATGGAGTCTTTTACCCGAAGAGAATTTGGCATTTGCGCTAGTGGATTGGCGCCTTGAATGAAAACGGTTTTGAACTCGTCAAAAGAGGCGTTTACTTTGGAGACTTTTTTCGCTTTTGTATAAAAAGGAGAAGTTATGTCAGATTTTGAGTTTCCAAGATAGGCGACGCCACATCCTTCTTTGCCAAAAAGTCCTAACGCAACTCCAAAAGCGTCGATCGCTCTCATAACCTCCGCGCCGTCAGAATACTTTTGTATGCCGACGCCACAGACAATAGCGACTTTTTTTCCTTGAACCATCTCTATAATCTTACCAATGTCTCCAAGCGTAACGTTTATCTCATCTAAAGTCGCTTTTATTCTGATGCCTTGGGTAAGTTCGTAATACTCTTTAAAGTCACTCGCATGTTTTTCTAGGAATTCCTCATCGCATGCGTCATTAATGTATAAAAACCTTGTCAATAACATTGCAAGATATAAGTCGGTGTGAGGCTTTATTTGTATATGTAAATCTGCCGTTTTTGCTATTTGCGTTTTTATGGGATCAATGACTATGATCGTTTTGTCTTTGATGATCGGCAAAAGATGAGATGACGTGGCATGAGGATTTCTTCCCCACAGTATAACGACTTCAGACTTTCGTATTTCACTTAGCGGCATGTTTTTGTTAGAACCGCGCCCCTCTATGATTCCTGCTTCGCCAGCGCCGTCACATAGAGTTCCATCAGTTAGAGTCGATCCAAAAGAGGCGAAAAAATGGTCCGTAACTTCTTGCATAAGAGCGAAATTTCCATGGCCTCTGTAGTGAAGTATTTCACTCTTGTAGGTAGATGACAAAATTTCTTTTAACTTACCGAGAGCTTCATCCATACTTATCTCCACTCCATTGTATCTAGGAGACTTGATGGTTTCATATTTGTCATAATGATTTAAATGAGGACATAAAAAACCTTGAGTATGTCCATTTTTTTTCGCTTTTAGTTTATCGTCCTCATAGATTACTTCGCAGGCGTCATAGCAATCAAGTGGACAAGCCGTTTTATTGGTCATCAGTCTTTTCTTTTAGCTCGATCTTGACTAACTTTGAAAAGAGCGTTGGCGCTTGAATGACGATTTGAGCCTTGTATTTGGATATATTTTTACTGTCGGCAATATTTAGAACTCTGCTTATTTTATAATCCGTCTCTTTTCCATCTAGTAAAACTATTTTTTTAGTTGCGTCAAGAGCGTCTTCTTCATCAAGATAAATCGTGAGGAGAGCTTTTGAGGTGTCCGCGATTTTGGCTAAAGGCGTTGAGACGTTGACCACTTCACCAACTCTAACGTCAATTGAATAAAGTATAAATCCATCGGCGCTTAAAGTTTTATCACTAATGTTTCTCTCTAGTTGGGCTTTTCTTAGTTCTAAATCCGCAATTTGAATTTGTAGAGTGTTTATCTCTTTTTGAGTGTTTAAATATGAATTTTCACTATTAACCAAATCATAAAATTCGTTATCTTTTTCAATGCGAGACTTAATTGCTAGGTTTTCTATTTGTTTGTAGTTTGTTCTCTTTTTATCCAGAGAGTTTTTGAAATTGTCTAGTATATTTTCATTTGCAGCGATTGTTTTTTTAAGATAAACTAGTTTTTCATCGACCCAAAGCAACTCTTTTTTGTTGAGTATCGCGTCTATTTTTAAGTACGGTTGTGAAGATAGTTTTTTACCAATCATATTTTCATCGATAAACTCTACCAAGCCCGACGCGTTCGCTGAGATGTATCTAAGCTCATAGGGGTCGACTTTAGAATAATAAACTTTTGAGAAGAGGGCGGAATATGCGAATATTAAGATAATAATGAATTTCAATTGAATGGACCTTTTTAAAAAATACGCTAATTTTATCATTTGATTATTAACATTCAAGCATATTTCATTCTAATTTAGATATTATAATCAATATTTAACAAAAGGGTATCAAATGTCTGTATTGGATAGTGTTGACACGGCTACTAATCTAGCGAAAAACAACGAGCTGCAACTGTTAGTTTTTAGAGTTAGCAATAGTGGAGTATCTGCGTATTACGCCATAAACGTTTTTAAAACAAGAGAAGTAGTTGAAGCGAAAAATCATTTTTTAACCCAAATTCCATCCTCTCACAAACTGCTGGAAGGTACTATTATGCTGCGAAATTTGCAGATTCCCATTTTAAATCTTCCATCATGGCTAGGCATCACTCTCAGCAAAGAAGATATTAAAAAATCAAATATATTGATATGTGATTTTAACGGAATAATTATTGGTTTAAGAATTATGTCCGCTTTTAGAGTGATTAAAAAGAACTGGAATGAGATGCACGCTCCAGACGGATACAGACTCAAAGAAGATGGCGTTGTGATGAATGACACAAGGCTTGAGGATGGAAGTCTCTGTTTAATATTGGATTATGAAAAATTTCTTTCTGACGTTATACCTCAGGCTATGGTAAACGTAGACGACGACACGGAAAACTTGCGAAGCATTATTATTCCCGACAAGTTAAAATATGGAACCGTTCTTATTGCGGAAGATTCAAAAACGGCGCAAAGAGCCTTGATTCAGATTTTTGCAAACGCAAAGATAAACATTAAACTGTTTGACAATGGTAAAAAACTTATAGATTACGTGCATTCGTTGGGAGACAAGGCTTCCTCAATACCTGCCATTATCACGGACATAGAGATGCCGGAAATGTCTGGGTTTACAGTTTTGCAAACATTAAGAGCAAATGTTTTATCAAGAGAAATACCAATAGTGGTCAATAGTTCTATGACCGGCAATAATAATAAGAGAGAAGCGGAAATGCTCGGAGCCGATGGCTTTGTTGATAAGACAAAAAGTCATGACATCATTCCTTTGATCGTTTCAATACTAAACAAAAGATAAAAAATTGTAAAGCGGGGTTAGTCGCGCAAACGCGCGTCTAAAGAGGTTTAAACTATTTAAAGATCGAAATCATAACTCCGGCTGCAACCGCTGAACCAATTACGCCTGCAACGTTTGGACCCATGGCATGCATTAAAAGCATGTTTGTACGGTCGTATTCCATACCTACTTTATTAGATACTCGAGCCGCCATTGGAACTGCTGAAACTCCAGCCGAACCAATTAGTGGATTGATTTTATGACCTGGAAATAGGTTCATAAACTTAGCCATTAAAACGCCAGCTGCGGTTCCAACAGAGAACGCGACAATTCCAAGAGCTAAAATCGCCATGGTTTCTGGTATTAAAAATTGATCCGCCGCAAGTTTTGAACCGACGCCGAGACCTAAGAAAATAGTTGTAATGTTGATAAGTGAATTTTGAAGAGTGTCATTTAAACGCTCAACGACTCCTGACTCTTTTAAGAAGTTACCGAACATAAACGCGCCAATTAGCGGAGTCGATTCTGGCAAAACTAAAATAGCCAACACTAGAACCAAAATAGGAAATACTAACTTTTCTAAACGAGACACATGACGAAGCGTCGTCATTCTCATTCTTCTCTCTTTATCAGTTGTTAACAACTTCATAATAGGAGGTTGAATAATTGGAACCATAGCCATGTACGAATACGACGCGACCGCAATCGCGCCTAAAAGTTCAGGAGCCAGTCTAGAAGCGATAAAGATAGACGTAGGACCGTCAGCTCCACCAATAATTGATATGGCGGATGCTTGTTTTAACGTAAAATCAAAAATATCAGTATATTGAGAAAGCGCTACGGCGCCAACTAACGTTCCGAAAATACCGAATTGCGCGGCCCCGCCTAGGAGAGCCGTTTTAGGATTGGACAAAAGCGGACCAAAGTCCGTCATTGCGCCAACGCCCATAAAGATAACAATTGGGAAGAACTCGTTTGCAAGCCCCATATTGTATATGACGCCTAGAAAGCCATGTGGACCCGCCATATCCGCAACGGGAATATTGACTAAAAAGCCACCAAACGCGATAGGTAAAAGCAATAATGGCTCAAAACCTTTAGCGATGGCTAAGTAAAAAAGTAAAAAAGTTATTAGGATCATAATTATACGACCCCATGATTTATTAAAATTGCTAATTTTATCACCATGTATGTTGACTTCATCGGGATCTGGATTGATAAACACGGCGATACCAGTTGATTCTAAAAAGCCACCTATCATTTTGATGAATGGCTGGCTCTTATATGTTTCTTCTTGGTGCGATGAGACTTTTTCCACTGGAGCTTCCGCCGAGGCGAAAGCGCTAGTAAATGCAAAAAGCGTAAATAAGGCGAGTAATTTAATTACAAAAGACTTCATTGTCTTAACCTATTACTGCTAAGGCTTGACCTTCTACAACTTTGTCATTTGTAGCGACATTAATTGATTTAATAACTCCACCTTTTATCGCGTAAACGTCAATTTCCATTTTCATTGACTCTAAAATCATGATAACGTCGCCTTCATTTACGCTTTGACCTGGATTAGCGACTATCTTCCAAACGCTGCCTGGAAGAAGAGCTTTTATTTCTATTTCATTTCCAGACACTGACTTTGGAGTTGACGTGGTTGGAGTTGAAACAGCTTCCCCATTTACTTCCATTATTTTAATATCCGCATCGCCTTCCGCTACTTGAACGCTAAACTTTTGACCATCTACCACTACTGTATAATTTCCGTTGCCCATTGAATTTCCTTTGCAATCTTCTTTCATTTGAGATATTTTTCGTATGTTTAATTCGCCTTTTCCTTGTAGGAACGCGATACCTTTGTCTTGACAAGCCGCGGCAATGAAGATATTTTCTTCAGTTATTTCTATGTTCTCTTCCTTGAGTCTATTTATCCAACTCGCTAAAGATTTTTTTGGATCAGCGTCAGCTAAATCTAAAGCTTTTTCCGTTGTTGGAAGTAAATTTAACTTTTCTGAAGCGATTTTTACTATTTCCGGGTCTGGAGCCACTGGAGTTTTACCAAAATAACCAAGTACCATTCTTCCATAACCTGGAGCTATCGCGTTCCAAGGGCCTTGCATAACGTTGTTTAGAGCTTGTTGAAAGTAAAACTGAGAAACTGGAGTTACGGACGTGCCATACCCACCTTTTTCCACAACTTCCGTCATAGCGGCGATAACTTCTGGAAATCTATCGAAGATGTCATTGT
>CALDOC010000382.1 GCA_937914675.1 uncultured Sulfurimonas sp. | reverse complement strand
AATGGAGTGGAAATACGTTTAAAAGCTTTTTCCCAAGGAGCGTAAAGTTGCATGATTCTTACCTTTTTTATTTCTTTACATATTATAGTGTATTGGATTAAATAAGTGCGAACTTAAATAAAGTTAGTATAATCTTACCATGAATATAAATGAACTTAAAAATAAAACCATATTACTGTTTGGAAGACCAAGAGCGTTTTCTTTGGAAGAGTTTGACTCTCAGATGAAGTTTAACGACGTGAGGGTTGTAAAAGAGTTTAGCGACGAAGTTGTTTTGTCCGTTGATGGCAAGATGATGACGCCATACGAGCAGATCGCGAGCGAGGAGTTGTATGAGCGAAAAATTCCCTCCATCACCATCGACGTTTTAGAAAAAGAGTTGGCGAAGTTTTTGGACAAAGACACGCTTCTTATGAGCCTCAAACTCTCACATGACAAAGAGCGTCTCAAGAGTTTCATACAAAACGCGACGATAGGCGACGAACTCTTTTTTAGTTTGATGAAAATGTACTCATGGGGTGGCGAAGACTTTTTTGAAAATGACGACAATCGCGACGTAAGCGCCGCGTTCATCGCAAGGTTTTATGAAAATATCGAGAGAAACCACAACGTTCAGTACGCGACTACGGGCTTTATTCATCTTGTTTCACAAACCAAAAACAGTGAACTTTTAAAGGCCATCGCTCTGCTTGAACCGCTCAAGTTTCATCCTAAAATAAAAATCGCGATTGCCATGAGTCCTTATTGCGACGCATCCATGCAAAAACGATTTTACAAAAGCGAGGACGCGAAAATTCTCGAAGCCTTGTCTTTGAATCAAAATCTCGCGTTTGGTTTGGTCGAGGAGTTCGCGAAAAATGAGTACTTGGCTTTTAACGTGTCAAAAAGCGCGCAATTAACGGATGAGCTTTTTACTCTTTTGAAAAAGAGCTCTGTCGCGTTGGCGAGCAACGAGAGTTTGACTGAGCGAATGCAAGAGGAGCTTTTCTCTTATGGAGATGATTTTGTAAACTTGGCGCTCGCAAAAAACGCAAGCGTATCGCCGCGTACAATCTCCAAACTACTTGAACTTCAAAGTGATGAAGTTACGCTCGCGGTATATCAAAACAGCGCGACGCCACATGAGACGCTCAACGAAGCGTACAAAAATCCTCTCTATCATGAAGCGTTGGCGAAAAACGAAAACTCTCCCGTCGAGATTTTGTATCAGTTGCAACTCGATGGCAGATATGAGCGATTCGTAAAAACAAACGCCGGATTTGGCAGACACATTCAAGGCGAAAACATAGGGTGGTTGGTATGAAAGCGACAAATTTGGTAAAAAGTCTAAGCGCGTTGGTGGAGCAAAAAGTTCCCACGTTTCTTTGGGGCGCGCCGGGGATTGGCAAGTCCTCCATCGTAAAACAAATCGCTCAGGACAAAAAGATTGGTTTTATAGATTTGCGCTTGGCGCTTATGGATCCAACCGACTTAAAAGGCATCCCTTTTTACGACAAAGAGAGTCACACGGCGCTTTGGGCTCCTCCGGCTTTTTTGCCAAGCGAGGGCGAGGGGATCTTGTTTTTGGACGAACTCAACTCGGCGCCGCCTTCGGTGCAATCTTCGGCTTATCAGCTTATCCTCGACCGTAGAGTCGGAGAGTACGAGTTGCCCGATGGTTGGGCGATAGTCGCCGCTGGAAATCGCGATGGCGACCGTGGAGTAACGTACAGAATGCCAAGCCCGCTGGCAAACAGATTTGTCCATTTTGAGATGGAAGTCGACGTGAACGATTGGCGATATTGGGCGTATAAAAAGGGTCTTGACGATAGAATAATCGCCTACGTCTCTTTTAAAAACGAACATCTTTTCACTTTCGACGCTAAGAGCGACGCGAAAAGTTTTGCGACTCCTAGAAGTTGGGAATACGTCAACAGCGTTTTAAAAAGTCAAATAGACGAAGACGTTCTTTTGGACGTTCTAAGCGGCGCGGTTGGCAAAGAGGTCGCGGTGGGTTTTTTAAGTTTTTCAAAAGTCATGGACAGACTTCCCGACATAGAAGCCATTTTATCAACGGGCGAGGGCGAGTACAGCGATGAGGTAGGCGTTCTCTACGCTCTTAGCTCGGGTCTTGTAAGCGCAGTTTTAAAAGATGAAAGCGCTCTGGAGAATCTCCTTTCGTACACGCTAGAGTTGAAAAGCGAATTCGCCGTTTTAATAGTGCAAGATTTACAAAGAAACGGCGTAAAAATGGAACATTCAAAAATTTTTAAGGAGTGGGTGAAAAAGTTTGCGTATCTTCTTGTTTAAGACCTTAAGAAGTTAGATATAATATTAAACTTAAGTGGTAGCGTAAAACAAGGTTTGAATAATGGTTGATTTAAAAAAACTTATCAAGTTGTCCCAAGGAATGAAAGTTTTATACGTTGAAGACGATAGCGTCGTAAGAGACTCTACCATTCTTTACTTTACAAAAATATTTGCAAACTTAGCCGTAGCCAAAGATGGTTCGGATGGTTTGGAACAATATAAAAAAGAGAAGTTTGACATCGTTATAACCGATTTGTCCATGCCTCGAATGAACGGCTTGGAGATGATAGCGAAAATCAAAGAATTAAACGACGCTCAAGCCGTTTTAGTGACAACCGCTCACGCCGAATCGGACTACTTGCTTAAAAGCATAAAACTTGGAGTCGATGGCTACATCATCAAACCTTTTGACTTTAAGCAGTTAAATTATGAACTTTATAAAATAGTCGATAGATTGGACAAATACTCGCAAAATGAAGCCTACAAAAAAACTTTGCTTCAAATGGTGGAGAAAAAAACGGCGGACATATCCAATCTCTTGTTTTATCAAAATGAAAACTATGAAAAAACGCTTTTCTCAATGGTTGAGATGATAGAAGACAGAGACACCTACACTGCGGGACACAGCAAGAGAGTGGCGGAGTATAGTAAAAAAATAGCGCAAGAGATGGGCTATAGCGAAGAAGAACAAGCTAAAATTTACCAAGCGGGCATTTTACACGACATAGGGAAAATCGCCACTCCAGACGCGGTTTTACTCAATCCAAAAAGCTTAAACGAGATAGAATATACGCTCATCAAAGAGCATGTCGAAGTTGGATATAAACTTTTGAACCACATACCAATGTTTGAAGAGCTTTCTCATATTATCCGCGCTCACCATGAGAGATATGATGGATATGGCTACCCAAGAGCCCTTCAAGGAGAGGAGATACCTCCGCTTGCAAGAATCATGATAGTGGCGGACGCTTTTGACGCCATGACGACCAACAGAATTTATAAGGCGAGAAGAAGCGTAAAAGAGGCCTTGGAAGAACTTGTGAAATTAAAAGGCATGCAGTTTCATCCAGAAGTGGTGGACAACGCGCTCTTGGCTTTAAAAGACGTGAAAATCGATGAAAACATAAGTCAAGTCCCTCCAACTAAAATAGAACAAGAGAGGTTCGCTTATTTTTATAGAGATAGATTGACAAACTCGTATAATCAGAGTTATTTAGAGATTGTGCTTGCAAAAAATAGTTATGAAAAAGAGTTTGAACATATAAACATATTTTTACTAAATAACTTTTCAACCTATAACAAACAGGTCGGATGGAACCAAGGCGACAAGTTCTTGTACGTTCTCGCTTTTACTTTAAATGAATATTTCAAA
>CALDOC010000381.1 GCA_937914675.1 uncultured Sulfurimonas sp. | reverse complement strand
ATAATTTATTCATATTTATCCCTTACTTCTCTAATGCCATTCTAACAATGTCAGTGACATGCGTTTCTGGTCCATAAACTTCTATATAAAGACCTAATCTATCAGCGGCTTCTTTAATGTCTTTTAGACCTTTTTCGTAGTTTGGTCCTCCACGACGAACGTAAATCTTAGTATTATGAGCTTTCATTTTTTCCGCGTTTTCTTCAAATGATTGAATGATTCCGGTAAAAGTTTTTGCAACGTCCGTAAAGTTTGCGATAGCGCCACCAATAATCATGATTTTATCTTCACCTTTAGGATCTTTATATCTAGTCATAAGGTCTATGATGGTGTCTGCGTAAAATTTAGTTTCACTAGTGGTTGGACCACCAGAATACTCGCCATAGTTTGCAAGATCGGCAATGCTACCGCCATTCGCTTCAGCAAAGTCGGCAATCGTATCAGCGTAAACAACTGACGCTCCACCACCGGCTACCATAGTCCACACTCTACCCATTGGGCTTAATACGGTTAATTTTAACGAAGCGCCTGATTTACTATCCGCAAGAGCAATGGCTTTTTCTTCAGGTGATTGATCTTCCATGCCAAACGCCGTTGGATATTCAATGTCTCCCCAAGCGTCTTTCATAAGAAAACCAGCAGTGTCGTCAAGTCTTGCAACTAGGTCAAGAATCGCCATATTGTTATTTTCAAGCATAACAATTGGATTTATTTCCAAATATGCAAAATTCATATCTCTATAAAATTTAAAGAACGCAATTGCAAACGACGCAAACTTTTCTCTATCATTCGCTGGAATGTCAGCGGGAATGTTTGCTTTTACTGCATGTTCCATATCCGCGTCGGACATGTCTATTGGGATAACGACTTCGTTGACTTTTTCATCCCATCCTTCTTCAACTTCCATACCACCCTCGGCAGACATATAAAGAACGTCGTCTTCGCCAACGCATGTTGCGGAAATATAATATTCTTGTTCTTGTCCATGTGGAGTGAATGGTTCAATGATAAAGTGACTTAACGTGCCATGTTGACCCGTAAGAAGCGTAGTTGTATGAGAAATTTTCTCATCTATCCAAGCCGCCGCAACAGCTAAAGAAACATCACCCGGTTTTTGATCTCTAAAAAGAACTAAATCATTTTTACCGCGTTTGCCAAATAACATATCTGGTTTCGCAACTAGCGCTTCTTGCTTTAACCACTCAAAGCCATGCTCTTGAGCTTTCGCTAAAAGTTCTGCTCCACTTGTCACTAAAACAGATTTAAATCCATAATGGAATCCACTAAAATAATTTCCCCATTGTTTAGAAAACAGTGCTTTACCGTCGTATTCACGTATCGCTTTTTGAGCCATAGAAACTCCCTATTTTTGTATTTGTGCTTTATTCTATCATAAACTCATTTAATATATATTTTGCATTTATATTTACCATTCAATTCATTTATTTATTGTTTAATTTAGTAACGTTTGCAGAATATATTATTTTATTTTTGTAACTTATCGTTACATCAGCGTTATTGTTTAAGTCTAAATCGTTATCAGCAAGTACGTATTCATCACAAGAGTTTATTTCATAAAATTGCAACCTTAAAGACATTTTTTTATTTGTAGCAACGCAGGTAATATTTTTATCTTTTAATTGTTGCGCTATCTTTTTTGCAATATGAGAATCATAAGCAAAATGCTTTTTTGGATTTTCCAATATGAGGTATAACTCTTTATTAAAAATAACAACCAAATAATTAAAGATTAAGAAAACAAAAGTCAGAATAAAGAGAAGTCGATACCTTTTCCTAAAAGGCTTTAGCCTAACTCTATAGGAATGTATGAACGTTTGAGCCATCAAAGGAAGCGCGATTAACAAATAAGGCGCGAAATCTTCTACCGCCACTCTCTGTCTAAACGATAAAAGCAATGAAAGGATTAAAGAGGTAGCCGCCAAATACCAAATCATATCTCTCTTCTGCGCAAGAAGTCTCCGGTACAAAGTATAAAAAATAAATACAAATATTATCGGCGTGAAAATAGTTGAGTAGATTCCTATGGTATCTAAAAAGTGACCTTTTGGAACGCCAAAAGTTCTACTGCCGTACATATAAACAGACGATAAAAACAATGCCATATTGTAAAACGCGCCGTACTTTTGTTTGGAGTATAGATGATAAACGCTCAAACCTAGAAACAGATAAGCAAATCCTTGATCTACAAACAGATAAGAAAATAATAGTAAATTCGTTCCTATGTTAGAAAATTTTTCCTGTAGATATAGAAATAAGAATAGCCCAAATATGACAAGACCTGCGCTATTTACTAGC
This sequence comes from uncultured Sulfurimonas sp., assembly GCA_937914675.1. Taxonomy (GTDB): domain Bacteria; phylum Campylobacterota; class Campylobacteria; order Campylobacterales; family Sulfurimonadaceae; genus Sulfurimonas. Next base: position 5,052 of record CALDOC010000381.1, on the reverse strand, counting down.
AAAGCCGCGCTAATTACGCCGGGTAAGAGAATAAACAATAGAATCAGCCATAGCCTATCCGTCTCTTTAGATACGTATTGTTTTGAAATTTCATACAATAAAGCGACACTGAGTAGATGCGTTATAATCATAGGCAAGCGTAAGGCAAAGTCATTTTGACCAAAAAGGTAGATAGAAGATTTTACAAAAAACTGCAAAAAAGAGAAATCGCCATACACCAAAGACGCTTCGCTGTAGGATATGGAGATTTCTAAAGTTTGCGTTAAAAGTATGATGGCGTCGATTGCGATTATTATTAAAAGCATATGCCTTTTTATCATAAGTTTAAAAAATTTCCTATCATTTCATGCCCATACTCGCTCATAATCGATTCTGGATGAAACTGAACGCCGTAAATATTTTTTCCTTTAACCTTTAACGCCATTATTTCATTATCATCCGTGCTATACGCGGTTGGGATGATGCTATCGGGAAGAGTCTCCTTATCTACTATCAAAGAGTGGTATCTTGTCGCGACAAACGTTTGTGGCAAATCTTTAAAAATAACGCACTCGTCGGCTTGTTTCATGATTGAAGTTTTGCCATGCATCATGTTTTTGGCGCGAACCACGTCGGCTCCAAAAACTTGCGCGATGCTCTGATGCCCCAAGCATATCCCTAGAATAGGCACTTTGTCTTGAAAATATTCAATAACTTTTAAAGTAATTCCTGCGTCGTCTGGAGTGGCTGGACCAGGCGAGATGATAATTTTTTCAGGTTTTAACTTTTCAATCTCAAAAACGCTCATCTCATCATTTCTAATTATTTTAAGATCCGCTCCAAGTTCTCTACAATACTGAACTATATTATAAGTGAAACTGTCATAGTTGTCTATCATTAAAATCATTTTTTTTTCTCCCTTGTTCAAGCCTTGTATTATATCTATTTATCAATGGATTTTTAATTAATGCTTATTCAAACTCAAGAGACGTCCTTTATTTATTAACCTCGCACTCTTTCGTTCTGTCTTCAAAAAGTCTCAAAATTGTTAAGAAAAAAGCGGTAATCGCGGGGCCCAAAATCATTCCCCAAAACCCAAACGTCGTCAATCCAGCCAATATTGCGAAGAAAATCAAAAGTTCGTTCATAGGAGTGTCTCCGTCTTCTAGAACTCTCTTGTTTATGTCTTTGATTATAAAAGGCTTTACAAACGTGTCCGCCACTATGGAGATAATCACTATGGAGTAGAGCGCTATAAATATGGCGTTTGTATTGTTTCCAATGGAAAATTCGTATATCATAAATGGCAACCACATGAAGATACCGCCAACTACGGGAACCAAAGAAGCAAAACCATACATTATGCCAAAGAGAAGTCCGTTGTAACCCATGTATGATATTGCGACGCCAAACAAAACGCCCTCAAGCATGGCGGTAGCGATGATGGAATAAAATACGACGCTCATAACAGCCGACAACTCTTTTACCAACTGGGTGCTTTCCTCCACGGAAATTTGCACGATTCGTTGTAAAAACGAGATAATCAAAGAGCCATTATATTGCGCGAAAAAATAAAAAATGATGATTAGAAAGGCGTTTTTCAAAAATCCCGCGCTAAAAGTCCCAACCTTGCCCGCTATCATAAGCGCGTTTGTCGTCAACGCTTTGATGCTTACGTCTTCAATCGCGCCCGCTAGATATGGTTTTAAAAATAGCAAGTATTCAGGAGGAGAAGCTATAAAGTTCTTGATGTATAATTGTATTTTATGCAACATTTCTGGCTCAAGTGAATTGAGCTTAATGGTCAACGTTGCCAAAAAATAGCCAAGCGGCGCAAAAAACAACACTCCAAGAAGTAAACTTGATATGGAAATAGCCAATAATTTGTATCTAAATATTTTTTCAAAATATTTTTGTATGTTTGCCGTGGAAATCGCCAAAAGAACAGCTATGGTAATTACGAGTAAAAATGGCAAATATAAAAGATACATCCAGTAGAGAGCCGTTGCAAAAAGGGTAATGGTGAAAAATTGTGGCTTCATGACAAAATCGTTCCCTCTTCACTCACTAAACTTATGTTTAAAACGTCATAAGTCTTGGGCGTTGCGCGTCTTCCTTTAGCCGTTCTCTCCAAATAGCCGTTTGCAAGAAGATAAGGCTCCAATACGTCTTCAACCGTTCCCTCGTCTTCGCTCAAAGCCGCCGCAATCGTGCTTAGACCCATCGCCCTGCCGTTAGCGTGCGCTAAAAGGCGCAACAGCCTTAAATCCATTTCATCAAAGCCATGAGAGTTTATGCCCAATTCGTTCAGCGCGTACTTTGTTCTCAGATGATTTATGTCTCCCTCGTCCGCGACGTCCGCAAAATCCCTCACGCGACGAAGCAATCTGAGAGCGATTCGCGGAGTTCCACGACTGCGCTTGGATATTTCAAGAGACGCTTCATGAGCTATCTCTTTGTTTAGTTTGTTGGACGCTTGCGCGATTATTTTAGCCAACTCTAACGAGCTGTAAAACTCCATGCGAAAACTCATCCCAAATCTGTCGCGAAGCGGATTGGAGAGCATTCCCGCCCTTGTAGTTGCGCCGATAAGCGTAAAACGAGGCAAATCGATTTTGACGGTTTGCGCGGCTGGTCCGCTTCCTATGATGATGTCGATGCGATAATCTTCCATAGACGAGTAGAGAATCTCCTCCACCGCTGGAGATAGGCGATGAATCTCATCTATAAACAAGATGTCGCCCTCCTCCAAGTTTGTAAGAATCGCGGCTAAATCACCGCTTTTTTCTATCATGGGAGCCGCCGTCACTTTAATGTTTGCGTTCATCTCGTTCGCGATGATGAGAGCCAAAGTGGTCTTGCCAAGCCCCGGAGGTCCGTAAAACAGAACATGATCAAGAGCTTCGTCTCTTTTTTTACTAGCTTCTATAAATACGCCAAGATTTTTTTTAATCTGTTCTTGCCCTATGTATTCATTCCAAGCGTTAGGACGAAGAGTGACTTCAACCTTCTCTTCATCCATGCTAAAAGTTTCTATCTCCACTAACCTTTCACTCATTAATACGTATGTTCCTCTTTTGGAAATTCTTTATTGAGAACTTCATTCGCGTAATTGCCAACGGCTTCTCTCACCAAAGAAGCTCCATCCATATATTTTTTTACGAACTTAGGAGTAAAGGCTTCAAAAAGTCCCAACATGTCTGAAAACACAAGCACTTGTCCGTCCACGTCGACTCCAGCGCCTATGCCGATTACGGGAACCCCAACGGACTCTGCTACCTCTTTTGCGACTTCAGCTTTCACTCCTTCAATGACTATGCAAAAAGCGCCCGCTTTTTCTATCGCTTTGGCGTCTTTTAAGAGTTGTATTTTTTCTTCCTCCGTTTTGCCTTTGACTTTGTAACCTCCCTCGCTTCTAACCGACTGTGGAAGAAGTCCTATGTGTCCGCAAACGGCTACGCCATTGTCCGTCAAATGTTTAACAACTTGCGCTTTATCTTTTCCGCCCTCGATTTTTACGCAATCGGCTGGAGTTTGTTGAAAAACTTTTATCGCGTTGCTAAGCGCGGATTTGGCGTTTGTATAAGTTCCAAAAGGCATATCGCAGATAACAAAACTATTTTTAGCCCCTCGGCAAACCGCGTTTGTATGATAAATCATCTGCTCCAAAGTAGCGCTAATCGTATCGCTTTTACCAGCAAAACTCATGTTTAAGCTGTCACCCACTAAAATCATGTCCGCGCTCTCTTCAAGCAAGCTTGCAAATAGCGCGTCATAAGCTGTTATCATGACTAAAGGCTTGACGCCTTTAGAATTTTTTATCGAAGATATGGTTAATTTTTTATGCATTTAAAACTCTATTTTGGATTAATAAAAGTATTTTAACTAAATATTGCTATAATTTGGACTATACAGGAGAATTTATTCATGGGCGTAAGAAGTGATTTAGACGCAAACTTTGATTTTGAGATTGTTGACGAATTTTTAGATCACTACTCTTTGATGGTTGATAGCATGGAAGTTATGATTTTAGATTTATCGCGAGAAGAGATGTATTCGAGAAGCATCAACGAACTTTTTCGCGTGTTTCACAATATAAAATCGGCTTCTGGGTACCTTAAGCTCACGTCAATGGCTAAACTTTCATCTTTTGTAGAAGATGAGCTCGAATCGCTTAGAACGAAAACGTCGCCAATTTCTGAAGAAACAACGAACTGGTTGTTAGCGATAAGCGATATGTACGCAACATGGCAAGACGACCTAAAAATGGATAATAAACTTAGTAAAATAAAATACTCTCTACTTAAAATACCTGACTTGGAAAAATAACATATGAAAAAATTAGTAGCGTTCATCACATCTGGATACCCTGAAAAATCGTTTACTGTAGACTTGGCGTTAGCGCTTGGTGAAAGTGGAGTCGACACTCTAGAACTTGGGGTTCCATTCTCAGACCCGGTGGCGGATGGTCCACTTATAGAAAAAGCGAATCATAAAGCGCTTGAGCTTGGATTTAAGTTTAAAGACCTTTTGGAAATATCGCGCGAAGTGGCTCCAAAAGTAGACACTCTTTGGATGGGATACTTCAACAGTTTTTATCAACAAAACATGGACAAACTCATGCCTCTCGCAAGAGAGATCGGTGTAAATGGCCTTATCATTCCCGACCTTCCTCATGAAGAGGCCCTTCTTTACAAGGATTTGTTTGCCAAAAACAACATTGCAAACATTAGCTTTGTAGCTCCTACGGACAGTAAAACGAGAATCAAAGAAATAGTAAGCGACGCGCAAAAGTTTATCTATATGGTAGCTTATACTGGCATAACGGGTTCTGGACAAGCTGAAGATTTACAACCGTTTCTATCGTCGATAAAAAAATATACCCAAACACCCGTATTCGTAGGTTTTGGGGTAAACGCAAAAACAGCGAAAGATAAAGTAAACGGCGCGGACGGAGTCATTGTTGGAAGCGCTTACGTCGACATCCTTTTACGAGAAAACCTTAGTTATTCGCAAAAGATTACAGAGTGTAGCGAACTTAGTAAAATCGTTAAGAATGAGATTAATGGCTAA
>CALDOC010000380.1 GCA_937914675.1 uncultured Sulfurimonas sp. | reverse complement strand
CTTTTGTTTATAATATATTTTTTATCATCAAGAAGATCATCATACTTACCAACAGGGAGATTCTGAAGTGGTAATTTTATATCTAATAAGAATTCATACAAAAACCATATTTTTTTATTTAAAATACGTTTTGGATTGAGTTCAATGTTTTTTGATAGTTCTTGTACAGAAAATTTTTCGAATATTTTTTTTAATATGAGCAAATCAATGTGTTCATGCTTTAATGCAAATTCTAAATGAGTGTATGCTAAATCTTCAACCATTAATTGTGCGTCAAATAGCAACCATTTACCATTTTTGATGGTTTGCGCTGCCAATCTTTTTTGGCTAACACAACATAACTGCCTTAAAGGTAACTCTAAATTGAAATGATTAATCAACCATGAATATCCAATGAGTTGGCATGAGTTAGGCAGTATTTGATTTTGAAAAGCAATCACCATGTTATGAAACCATCCTTCTGGGATTTTATTAATTTTTTTGGGAATATGTAAAATAAGTTAATATATATCGGGATTTTATTAATTTATATGCAGTATAACATCTTTTTAGTTATATTTTAGGGATTTTATTTACATACGATAAATTCACTGTCATCATAAAAAGCCAAAAGCTTTAATTAGAAAGATTAATATATTGATGGAACGCCGTTTGCGGTGAAAGTTGCATGCACGGTGTGAAGCGGGGGACAAGTTGGAGATTGTATCAAATTCTTATCTATCGCTATTATCCGACAATCTCTTCTAATGATTTTAAAATTATTCTCTTTGATGCATTGGGTTATATTTTTGAGTCCTAATCCATTTATCGGTATCTAAATCTCTTATTTAACGACTCCATATAATTATATAATTGTTTCAAATAGTCTTTTTACTATTTTTTCCGCGTCATCATTAATAAAAGAGTTTAATATTAAATCTTGCTTCTTACAGGGTTCGCAAAGATGGAGAGAAGCTTCATCAGCGAACGAACTAAATCAGCATTAGCCCAAAGAAAAGCGAGTGGCGTTAAACTTGGCAGACAAAAAGGCGCCATCGTAAAATCAAAATATGACGAGCATTTGAAAGTGATTCAAGAACTTGTGAATAAAGACGTGTCCATCGCAAGCATTAGTAAAATAATTGGAACCGGAACGAGACAAAGCTTGAATACATACATTAAGAGCAGAAACATTACACTATTCAAGACTCTCGACATATAATATTTGCAGTGCGATAGACTTTTTAATTCTCGCTCTCATGACTATTTTATATTGTAATTAAATCCTAAATAATAGATATTAAATGTAAATATAGGCTATAATATTGTATATATAGAATATAAGGAGATACTCAATGACAATCGAACTCAATACGCCTTCTGAAATTGTTGTAATGTTGGCGAAAAAAATAGAAGCTACTAGGATAGATAAAAAGATAACTCAAAAAGATTTTGCCAAAAGAGCGGGAGTAACCTATGGCACGTACAGAAACTTTATTGACACTCAAACTATATCTCTTGTAAACGTTATATCATTAATGCAAACTCTAGGACTGTACAGTGAATTAAGTTCCTTGGTAAAAACGTCAGAAACCAAAACAATAAAAGAATTAAAGCAAAGCCACTCTCTCCCAAAAAGAGTCAGAACTAGCGCAAAGGCTAAGTAATGGAAGTTACAGTACGTATTTTTGGTCTAAAGGTAGGCACATTATATGAAGATGGAGGTATTGTGCATTTTGAATATGAGAGAGATTTTATAGATACTGGGCTGAATATATCTCCTTTGAAGCTGCCGTTTGAAACAACTACATACGTAAACTATGACGATAAATATTTTGAGACGCTTGCAGGCGTCTTCTTCGATAGTCTGCCAGACAAGTTTGGAACAAAGGTTGTGAAGAGATATTATGAAAGTAAAAACATGCATGTTAGAGATCTCTCTGTTTTGCAAAAGTTAGTCTTTATTGGAAAAAGAGGAATGGGA
>CALDOC010000379.1 GCA_937914675.1 uncultured Sulfurimonas sp. | reverse complement strand
AATGACTGAAAATCATTGTGTCCTTGGTTCGATTCCGAGATTGGCCACCACCTTTATATCAAATCAATTTTAACTTTTCATAAACTAAACTTTTGGTATAATTTTAAACCCTCTAACATTAGAGATATTTGGGGACGACTTGGCTTCGACTGGAGCTGATGGTCTGTGATCGCATGTCGGACTGAGCACTTCCGTCACACGGCTCAAAATTGCTTAAACGCAAACAACACAAATTACCGCCCAGCTTACGCAGTAGCATAAGTTTTACCCCCTCTTAGAGGACGGGCTGCTTCACCTATGGACTCTAGATAAATAGGACTCGAAGTATAACCCTTATGTAGATATACATTAAGTCTGTCTCAGCTTAATATGAATCCCGAGGCTCGTCTTGCGTAGCTTTGCAAATTGTGTGAAGCAAGATTAAACTTTAACAATTTTTCTAAACATGTAGACGTCACAGAAACTTAGTTTTAGGACTGCGGTTCGATCCCGCACGTCTCCACCAACTAAAATAATCTCAAAGCAACCATGCTAAAATTACATACAAATTCAATATTTACTTTTTTTGTCCGATATACACGCTAAAGTTAGCAAAGGACGCATCATGAACACTTCGTACGGAGTTGACGCTTATAGGGCCCACGACTTAAATATTGCGATGAAAACATCTAGTGGAGATGTTATAAAGATGGATTTTTCAAATGAAAATTCCGCTTCTTTTCGTCGTCGAGAGACTGATGATGGATCAAAAACTGAAATGAGTTTTGCTTCGCAACAATCATTTCAGTTTTCTATAAAAAGCAATGGAATTGACGAGCAAGATCAAAAAGAGATAGACGAGTTTATGAAAACCGCGCAACCTTTTATAGATTCGTTTTTAAAAGAGTTGAGCCAAGACTTTCCCAAATCTCCCGTGACTCAACTAGCGCGCCAAATAGCCTCTATCTTTAATCCAAACAAAGAGAGGGATGAAGACGGTAAAAACGCGATTAAAACAAATATAGTCAAGATGTTTGACAAGGCTCTTCAAGAAGTACAAGCGCCAAAAGAAACGAGTATTGAAGACGTTGTAAAGAAAATTTTTGAAGATACTCAGAAATTATTAGAGAAAACGTTAAAAGAATTTGACAACTTTAATAAGAATCTTTACGCCTAAAATAGAAATAGCGCTAAAATAAACTTATGAAAATAATTTTAACGCTTTTGTCATTAACCGCATTTCTTTTTAGCGGCGATTTAGAAAACGCTTATGAGCGGCTCAACTCGGAAATTGATAAAATTTCTTCCACTCTTTCGGTTGAAGAAAAAATATCTCTTTACTATCTTGTGATGTCGACTCATGATAAAATCGTTAATGGAGCGAGTCAAGAGAAGGTTGAAAGCGATTCATTCAATAAAGTGAAGATACAAACCATAGGGGTCTTGTCAAGATTGCAAAACGGCAACAAGCAAATCACGAGTGAACAGATAGAGAAGCTAAAAACTCTTTATACCGTTATGACGAACCAAATCAGAAAAGATATTCGTAAAGACACTCTCTATGAAAAGGGTCGCTCATTAACGTATTTCATGATTATTGTTATACTTATGCTTATATTCATCAGTTTTTATTTATTACAACAACTATATAAAATTAAAAACCAGACTACCGCTGAACAATTTCCACTTGTTAGAGAGTTGGAGCAAAAAAACGCCAAGCTAGCGCAACAAAATAATTTACTTAAATCAAACGCCAGAATTATAGAAGAAAACATCGCAAAACATGATAATGTCATCAAAAAGGAAAAAAGTTCTCTTTTAGAAGACAATAAGACGCTAAGAACAAAAATAGGAGAGCTTGTAAAAGATTTAGACACTGTGTATTTTTCACATGAAAAATTTATTACCACCCAAGAGAAAGAGATACAGAACCTAAATAAATACGTTCATACGTTAAAACTTGCACTTACAAAAGAAGAGAGCGCCAATCATCATGTTTATCTTCATCATACTACAAAACAAACAAATAATTAAAAAAATAGCGCTAAAATAAGCTTATGAAAATAATTTTAACATTTTTACTATTCACTATGTCGCTCTTGAGCGTTGAACTTGAGCAAAATTACAAATATTTAAACTCTGAAATTGACAATATTTCTTCGAGTTTAAGCGCTGAAGAAAGAATTTCCCTTTATTATTTAATTATGTCCACTCACGATAAGATAGTGACTTCAACATCCATAGACGCCAAGTCAACGGATTCGCTAGAAAATCTAAAAACTCAAACGCTTAAAACTTTTTCAACGCTACACGAGAACAACAAGAAACTCTCTGATAAACAAATCAGCAAGCTAAAAACATTATATCTTTCTATGATTTCACGGAACAAAAAGAGTATGAGACAAGAAGCTCCTGAGCATAGCGGCGCAAAAATTATTTATACAGACAGAGTTGTACATAAAAATCCATTTATAACTACCCTCATGATAGTTTTTGTCCTCTTTTTCTTCTTGGTCAGCCTCTTTTTAGGCTATCTTTTATTTCAAAGCAAGAATCATCCTAGCATAGAGAAGTTTCCGCTTGTTGGCGAACTCGAGAAGCAAAATAAAAAACTAGCTCAACAGATAGGCTCCCTCCTATTGGAAATGCAATTGAGTAAAGATAGCGTTTCACAATACGGCAATGAACTTGAAACTCAGAACAGCGCTCTTTCATATAAAAATGAAAAATTAAAAGTGGAAATTAAAGAGCTGACGGAAGCGTTGGAGATGAGCAGAAATTCTCAAATAGCGTTGACAAAAGCGCAAGAGCTAGAAGTACAAAATCTTAACGAGTACGTTGAAAGTTTACAATGCGAACTAGCAAAACATGAGCGAAAGTAGATAAGATGTTACAAAAACAAAATATTCAAAAAATAGCCATCGTTAGACTGTCCGCTCTTGGAGACATTGTCAATAGTTCAGTAGTTTTACAATTTATACATGCCAAGTTTCCCGACGTCAAAATCGATTGGTTGAGCGAAGAAGCGTTTGCCCCTCTTTTAGAGAATCACTCATGTATTAACTCCGTTCACACGATTAATCTTAAAAAATTAAAAAAAGAAAAAAGCTTTACCCTCTTAAAAGAGAACTTTTATAAGCTACGTTCTCTTGGTGAATACGACATGATCATAGATATGCAGGGTCTTTTAAAGTCCGCTATCGTATCTCGTATTTTAGGTTCCAACACTCATGGTTTTGACAAAAATTCAACGAGGGAATCTTTAGCCTCGCTATTGTATAAATCTAGTTCAAACGTCTCTTATCAAACAAGCGTTGTAAAGAGGAACTGTTTTTTAGTTGCAGACGCTTTAGGATTTGACATTAGCGATGAGATGATTTTAAGCAAAGAGCCCATATTTAAAGTCATTACCAACTTTGCGCTCCGAAGTGATAAGAAAAACGTCGCCTTTGTCATAGGAGCGTCCTGGGAATCTAAAATCTATCCTAAAGAATTGGTGTCTAAAGTTTGTGAAGAGTTGGGTGAACAGTGTTATATAATTTGGGGGAACGAAAAAGAGAGAGTAGACGCGCAATGGATTTGCGATAATACAAGTTTCGCCACCCTAGCCCCAAAATTAGAGCTTCATGAACTTGTCTCTTTCATATCCGCCATGGATTTAACCATAGGAAACGACACTGGCCCAACGCATATGGCATGGGCTCAAAATATTCCATCCATTACGTTACTCGGTCCAACGACAGCGAGAATGATTTACGAAACGCCTATCAACGTAGGCATTAAATCACCCTCTCATGTAAACATAATGAAGATAGATAAAAACGACTTTTCGATTAAAGAGATTGATTATGAACGGATTGTCGCCAAAGCAAAGGAGCTTTTAAACCATGGGTTATAAATTTCTACTTATTTTTGAGGCGATACTAACGTCTCTTCCCAAATCAATAAGAAAATCTTTTTTTACTTTTTTAGCTTTTGTCGCTTACCACTCTTCCTCAAAATATAGAAATATCGTAAAAGACAATTTAAACTTTGCGTTTGATGGAAAAATGAGTCAAAACGAGATAAAGTCCATCACGAAATACAGCTTTCAAAACTTATTTTACAATTTTTTACACCTCATGGAACTTCGTCACATGAGTAAAGATGAACTGCAAAACAAGATAACCATAGTAAACAAAGAAGCCGTTGATAGAGTTCATGAGCAAGGTCGCGCCGTCATCTACGTCACGACGCACTACTCTTCTTGGGAACTGGGAGGCGCTTCCATAGGAGCGTTCGTGGAACCTTTAGCTGCGGTTTATAAAAAGATGAAAAACAGCGTTTATGAAGAGTGGCTGCTCGAAGCCAGAGCAAAGTTTGGCAATAGCAATTTAGAGAAAAAAAACGTTGTCAAACCACTTATCAAACTTATAAAACAAGGTGGAGCTTCTGGATTGCTCATAGACACCAACATAAATCCAAACGAAGGAACTATGGTTGAGTTCATGGGCAAATCTATCCGCCAAACGACAACGCCGGCGTATTTGGCGCGAAAATTCAACGCCGCCATCATCCCCGTAACCATAAGAACGGATGATGAAGAGAATTACACTTTAATGATTTTTGACGAAATACCAGTTGCCAAAACCGATAATGAAAAAGAGGACATCCAAAACGCCACTCAACTGCAAGCCGATTGGCTTACTTCGCTTATCACCAAAGAACCAAAATTTTGGTTTTGGCTCCATCGCAGATGGAAAAATGACCATCCAGAAATTTACAACTAAAATTGTGAAACGATTGTCCGTAAAGTTATTAATTGATGTGATTTTAAGCATTTTTCTTATATAATCGCGGCTTCCTTTCTCTTTGTAATGTCTTCGTGACACTATATTTAGATCCAAAGGGGAAACAAACGCCATAAAGGCAATACCAAAAGGAGATCATACTATATGAGAAACTACGAAAACTTAGTAATAGTAAAACCTACATTTACAGCAGAAGAAATTCAAGCTAGCCTTAAAGCTATCGAAGAAGTTATTACTTCCAATGGTGGTGAAATCGCTGCAACAAACGCAATGGGTATGCGAAAATTAGCTTACCCTATCGCTAAAAACGAACGTGGTTATTTCCATGTTATCTATTACTCAATTGCTCCAGCGGCAATTTCTGAAATTGAAAGACGTTTCCGCATCAACGAAGATTTACTTCGTTTCGTAACAATCAAATACGATACAAATCGTGAAATTGCCGCGTTTAACGGACTTGTCGCAAAAGCTAAAAAAGTGGCAGACGCGCCAAAAGCAGCTGTTGTTCCAGAAGCTGAGGAAGCTCCAGAAGTTGAAGTTGAAGAAGCTCCAGTAGCGCAAGCGGCAGAGTAATTAGCGAAAGCTTTAACAATTTAAGGAAAACTTTATGTTCAATAAAATAATTTTAGTTGGTAACTTAACGCGTGATATAGAACTTAGATACTCTCAAGCTGGTCTTGGCATAGCGAATACGGCTATAGCCACTAGTCGTAAATTCACCGTAAATGGTGAAAAGAAAGAGGAAGTATGTTTTGTGGATATTACGTTCTTCGGAAGAAGCGCCGAAGTTGCAAACCAATACCTTCGAAAAGGAAGTAAAATCCTTGTAGAAGGAAGATTAAACTTTGATCAATGGGTAGACCAAAATGGGCAAAAAAAATCGAAGCACTCCGTTACTGTGGAAACTATGCAAATGCTAGACTCTAAAGGAGATAACCAACAAGGCGGTGGATATAATAATCAGCCAACTAATGGTGGACAAGACAACTATTCCGCACCCGAACAAGGGCGTCAGCAAAGTTATCAACAACCAGCTCAAAAGAGTTATCAAGCGCCAGCTCAGCAGCAACCAAGTTATCAACAGCCAAGTTATAGTAACCAAGCTAATTCACAAAGTCGTGAGATGCCAAGTAGCAACTCGGTTCCAGTGATTGACATTGATGAAGATGAAATTCCATTTTAGAAAATAAACAATAGATAATAAAGGTAATAACATGTCAGAAAAAAGAAAATACAAAAAAAGATTTTGCAAGTACTGTGAATCAAAAGTTGAATTCATGGATTATAAAGACGTAGGAGCATTACGCTTCTCTCTTTCAGAAAGATATAAAATCATGCCACGTCGTTTAACAGGCAACTGTAAACGTCACCAAGACATGATTACTATCGTTATTAAGCGCGCTCGCGCCGCGGCGTTAGTTCCTTATACAGTAACTCGTAGCACAGTTGTAACTGCTCCATTCGAAAACTTAAAATAGTTTTCATTGGTGCTTTTGCACCGCTCTTTATCCACAATCACCAAATAAACTCTCAAAAACTCTACTTAGGAATATTAATTGCTTTATACAAAGTAAAAGTACTCTCATGAAAAACATTATACTCTTTGTCTTTATTCTCCTCGCTATCGCTCAAGCTAAAACATCCGATTTTTCTATCATTGTCGATCAAGCGTTTGACGCCGCGCTATTTGACGTTACCGAGGATTATGATAGAACAATCTCAGCCGTTGGATTTTCAAAAGAGTATAAACAAACGTCGAATAAAAGCAGAACGTATTCAGACGCCTTTGAATATTTGGCGAGCGTTTCCAGCAAATATGGAGCGCAAATGCATCTACTAAAAGTAGATAACGAAGCTAAAATCATACTCTCAAACGCTTCAAAATTAACAAGATTTAGTGAAGCCGTCGCCCTTGTCAAAACTCCTTCAAATGGTTACTTTGTAGGTGGGCACACTATGGATGGCACTCTACTTCTTTTGAAATTAAACTCCTCTGGAGACGTGATCTTCACTAAAACCTTTGGCACAAAAAATTATGATAGGATGAACAACCTTATCCTTTTAGGCGATGGTGGCGTTTTGACCATTGGTTCTTCGGTAACGTCTCGCTCAACCACTGACAATGAATTTGAAACGGGTCTTGGGAACAATGACGTTTACTTAACAAGATTTACTCAAAATGGGCAGAAGTTATGGAGTAAAAAGTATGGCACGATTCATGACGATAGAGGAGTTGACGCCGTCGAAGCGAGAGATGGTTCCATAATCGTCATAAGTACGACTTCCTACGATAAACACAAAGACGTAACTTTGATGAGAATTACTGAGAATGGAAACAAAATGTGGCTTAAACATTATGAAAGTGAAACGCTTTTAATCCCGCATAAAATCATTCGACTTCGTAACAATGATTTTTTGATATCGCTTAGTAAATATGACGATATGCAGAAGGAACAAATACGACTAATTAAATTCGATTTATACAAAAATATACTCGAAGATAAAACAATCTACACGACGTATCCAAGTTTACTCAATGATATTAAAGAATTTTCAGATGGCGGTTTTATAGGAGTTGGTTATGTTAAAGACACATACAATACGGATGGACTGGTTATGATTTTCAACTCTGATTTAAGCATGTTAAAACAAGAGCATTACGGAGGAGAAAACTATGACGAGTTTAAAGCGATTGCCATACTTCACAATTCTCAAGCCGTGGCGGTTGGACTCAATACGCATGAAGATTCACAAGAATCAAATATGTGGATTATAAAACTTAACCGAGATGGCTCGATGGCTCAAGTATCGGTAAAAGTAAATAGCCTCTATGATCAACTATGCGACGTTTACAAAGAGGAAATTAGAGCCAAGGCCATATCCATTAATAAAGATTTAAGCTTATCTTTTACAGACAAATCACTCTATTTTGAGCAAGGAAAGTATAAACTCACAAACAAGCAAAAATTTTTCTTAGATTCATTCGCCAAAAAATTGACGCCTTTTTTGAAAAAGAACCGTGACTTCATAAGTACTTTAGAGATTAACGGACACACTTCTAGCGAATGGGGTGGCGCGAATTTTACTAACTCGTATTTGAACAATTCAAAATTATCCCTAGAGCGTTCTTACTCTACTTTAAGTTATATATTTAAAAATCAAGATACAATCAATCAACAACTGCTAACTGAGATATTAAAAGGGAGTGGAAATAGCTACTCAAAAAAGATTCTCTACAATAACAGCGAAGATAAAGTGGCGTCGAGGAGAATCTCTTTGAAAATTTTACTCAATGAGTCGCGCTAAATTTATTTACTGTTGATTTATCCATATAAATTACAATCTCTACAGAGTTTGTGATATTGAACTCAATAAAATTTAAGGAGATTTACATGAAAAATCTATTCAAGAGCGCTTTGTCGCTATCTATTTTGAGTATGAGCTTAAGCGCTTCAACATTGTATCTAAGTCCAAATTTAGAAACTGAATTAAACAAGATGAACAATTACATTGACTCTGTCATGAACACTCATTTTAATAATTCCACTTATATGAGAATGAGTTATCCAAAAGTAAATATGTACAGCCACAAGGACGACTATCTTATACAGTTTAATATTGCCGGCTTAGAAAAAGATGAAATTAAACTATCGATAAATCAAGATAACGTATTAACTTTAGAGGGAGAGAGTAAAACTGAAGTGAACGACAATAATGATTCAATTCTCAGACAAGAGATTTTTTATGGTAAGTTTAAAAGAACTTTACAACTTCCAGATAATATAAATCAAGAGAAGTTAAGCACAAAATTTGAGAATGGGATATTAACTGTGATCATAGAAAAAAAGGAAGCTGACAAGCCAATTTCCAAAGTGATTGAAATTAAGTAATTGAGGGTGACTTCACCCTCAATTACTTAATAATCCGTCGCGCTCTCTTTAAACTCTAATCTAATTTTATCTTGCTTTAATTTTTTATATAGTTTAAACTTCGCTTGCGCCAGCTCTTCGTCGCTGTAAGAAAAATCTTTTTTGATTGTTTCATCGTCAATATCAGCCGTATCCA
This sequence comes from uncultured Sulfurimonas sp., assembly GCA_937914675.1. GTDB lineage: Bacteria > Campylobacterota > Campylobacteria > Campylobacterales > Sulfurimonadaceae > Sulfurimonas. Next base: position 9,129 of record CALDOC010000379.1, on the reverse strand, counting down.
TGGCAAAAAGCTTTAACTCTTTTTTTGTGAGTTTAGCCTTTAAAACGCCGTATAGTTCTTTCTCGTCAGCGATTATTTCTAACAAATCCATTCTACAAAATTCACTCAGTTTTTCTCTAAAATCGTTCTCTTGGTGGTATTGTCTCCAAACTGTACTATCTAACATTTATATTTTCTCCAATATTTTGGTCAAATCTTTAGTCTTTATGACTACGTTCGCCTCTTTTTCTAAAATTTCTCTAGCGCAAAACGCCACCCTTGTTCCCGCATGGGCGAACATGCTTAAATCATTCGCGCCATCGCCACACACTAACGTTTCTTCTTCACTCACTCCAAGCAACTTTTGCAATCGCGCCAACATGTCGCCTTTTGAGTGAGAGAACATCATGTCGCCGCCTACAAGTCCCGTCAGTTTTCCATCTTTTGAATGAAGCACGTTTGAAAAATCCGCGTCATAACCCAAAATATCTTTGGCATGTCCGGTCGCGGTTCTAAAACCACCACTAAAACAGACTACTTTAATACCTCTGTTTTTGAGCTCGGCTATCGTCTCTTTCGCGCCATTCATGTAAGGCAAATTTTGGCTTATCTTCTGCACAACGCTAAAGTCAAGACCTTTTAAAAGCCCCACCCTTTGCTGTAAAGATTCAAAAAAATCCAATCTTCCGCTCATGGCCTCTTCCGTGATTTTCGCCACTTCTTCACCGATTCCAAGTTCTTGGGCAAAAAAATCTATAGTCTCCCCATCCATTAAGGTGGAATCAAAATCAAAAACTGCTAGTTTTAACATTATATCGTCTCTCTTTTGTTATAATTGCGACATTATAACTAACTAGGACTTTATTTGTTTGATACACTCATAGAAAAATTAAATAACGGCACGTATATCACTCTCGAAACCACTCCGTCTCACTCTCCCCTCTTTTCGCCTATCGTAGAAAGAATAGCGGAACTTGAACTAGACAAATACGTGGACGCGTTCTCCACGACCGACAATCCACTGGCAAAACTAAAATACAACTCGCTCTTCGCGGCAAAAATGTTGCAAGACAGGTTTAACAAACCAGTTTTGGCGACTATGAGCATGAGAGACAGAAACAAGATAGCGTTGCAGTCCGACCTTTTGGGCGCGAACGAGGTCGACGTTAGAACGATTTTGGCTCTTACGGGCGATCCTGCGACCATGTCCGACCAACCTCACACCAAAGGCGTTTTTGAAGCGGACAGTTCCCTTCTTCTAGACATTATATCCGCCTTTAACTCCGGCATGAACTACGCGGGAAAACCTTTGGGACACAAGCCTCGACAAATCTTCCCTTTTGCCGTTGTAAACTCTTACGCTAAAAATCCCAAAACGCTTGAAAAGAAGATACAAAAAAAAATCAAACATGGAGCTTTGGGCATCATAACTCAGCCGGTGTATGATTTGGAAAACGCGAAACTTTTACTAGAATTAAAAGAAAACGCAAACAGAGAGTGTTGTTCCGAGCAAAAAAAAGGTGAGATTATTTTTGGAGTTTTTCCCATTACAAAACTTAGAACCGCGCAATTTTTGTCCGCTCACGTTCCGGGAATAAACGTTCCAGCAAAGTGGATAGAAGCGTTAAGAGTAGCGCATGACAGAGGTCCGCAAGAAGAGTACAAAGTCGGCTTTGAACTTAGTAAAAACCTCTTTGAAGAGTTGAAAGTTCTTCATCCAAAAATTCACCTTATGACGGCGAACCAATTTCAAATAGCTAAAGACATATTAGTATAACAAAGGAAAAATATGATAGATTTAAAACTACTACAAAAAAATTTTGATGGCGTTAGCGCGAAGCTTATGAGAAAAGGCGTAGACGCCGCGCTTTTGGAGAATTTAAAAAATAAAAGCGAAGAATTAAAAGTCGCGAAAGTGGATTTTGAAACGCTTCAAGCCCTGCAAAACGCCATGAGCAAAGAGTTTGGCGCATATAAGAGAGAAGGCAAAGACGTCAGCGAGCTAAAAGCGAAAGTGGACGCCAACAAGATTGAAATCGCGAAAGCCCTCGACATTCAAAGAGAAAAACAAGAAGAGCTTGAAAACATAGCGATGGCGATTCCAAACATACCTGACGACGACGTTCCAGATGGCGCCGATGAAAACGACAACGTCGAGATAAAAAAAGTTTTGACGCCAAAAGAGTTTACTTTTAGCCCAAAAGAGCATTGGGAATTGGCGGAACAAAATGGCTGGATAGACTTCGAACGCGGAGCGAAACTCTCGGGAAGTCGTTTCAGCGTCTCTTTTGACATGGGAGCGAAACTCGAACGAGCGCTCATAAACTTTATGCTTAACTTCAACGAAAAGAGAGGTTACAATGAAGTCAGCGTGCCACATATGGTCAATAGAAAAGCGCTTGAAGGAACGGGACAACTTCCAAAATTTGAAAATGATTTATACAAAATAGAGGGACAAGAGATGTTTCTTATACCGACGGCGGAAGTCCCTCTAACAAATTTGTTTCAAGACGAAATAATACCTTACGAGAATCTTCCAATCAAAATGACGGGATACACTTCATGCTACAGAAAAGAAGCGGGAGCGGCTGGTCGAGACACTCGCGGGATGATAAGACAACATCAGTTTCATAAAGTAGAGTTGGTCTGCATAACGCAATCTGAAACGAGCGACGCGATTTTCAACGACATGATAGAGTGCGCGTCGGATATATTGACGGCCTTGGAATTACCTCACCGCTTGGTTCAACTATGTACCGGAGACTTAGGTTTTGGAGCCGCTAAAACCGTAGATATTGAAGTTTGGTTGCCGGGACAAAACACGTACCGCGAAATCTCTTCCATCTCCAACACGAGAGACTTTCAAGCGAGACGCGCGAAAATCCGTTACAAAGATGGAAATAAAAACAGCTTCGTCAACACGCTCAACGGCTCTTCTTTAGCTGTTGGTAGAACATTGGTGGCCATCATGGAAAACAATCAAAACAAAGACGGAAGCATAGACATACCTGAAGTTTTAAAACCTTATTTGGAGATGTAAATTTCTCCTTCTATTTTCTCTCGCTCCAAAGCTCGAGCTTTGGAGCGTCTACGTTGAACGAGTTTAAAACCCCTGAACCTGTTTTTGATTTGTAATCCGCTGTAGATAGTTCGATATGTTTATAAGGGAAAAGGTTACTAGAAAAATCATAAGACCTGGGAAGAAACTGACCCACCACGCTATTTCAACCACGTCTTTTCCTCCACTTAAAATTGTTCCCCAACTCATTTGCGGGGCTACGATGCCAAGCCCTAAAAAGCTCAGTCCCGATTCGGCCAATATCGCGCCACCCACCCCAAAAGTAAAACTGACGAAATATATGGGGGCCAAGATTGGCGCGTAATATTTGAATATTATCTTGCTTTTGCTCACCTTCGCTATGTTCAATATTTTAATGAATGGTTGCGACGTTATTTTAAAACTTTCAGCCCTGACCAACCTCGCGGTGGTCATCCATCCCGTTATGGAGATTATAATTATCAGAACCAAAGAGGAAGCGTTTACGTAACTCACCAACGCCAACAGTAAAAAAAAAGTTGGAAACGTTAAAAACAAATCAACCATGATTACAAAAGCTTTATCAATATTACCTTTAAAATAACCAGCGGTAGCGCCAATAATCAGACCTGCGAAAGAGGCTATAAACGCGCTTCCAACGCCTATTATCAGTGAAACTTTTCCTCCTTCCATAAGTCTTGCGAGAACGTCTCTTCCGAGTCTATCCGTTCCAAGAATATGCATGCTTGAGGGTTGAAGAAGAATTGCGTCGCTGTAAAGAGCGTAGGCGTCAACGTTATAAAAATACGCTCCAAAAAAAGAAAAAAGAAATAAAAAAAATAATAAAAGAATACTCGCTATTGGCATTTGAATTACTGTTTAATACCTAAAAGAGTCTGCATCATTTGATCAATGGTTGTAATAAGTTTTGCGGCGGCGCCATAAGAAGTCTGATACTTAATCAAATTAGTCATCTCTTCGTCAACGTTAACTTTAGACACGCTAAAGTACTCTAATTCCGTAGCGTTAAACTGAGTCGAAACCGTTTCATTTTTGAGTATCGCGGCATTTGTATTTACGCCAACGTATGTCGCCGTTAAATCAAACATTCCGTACACGGTCGTGTCATAAGTTTTAGCTCCCACATGAAAACCATAAGATTCAAATTGTTGCTGAACCATATCCAAAGCCTGTCTATTGTCACCTGTCGTTCCAGAATATCCTGCGGATATATTGGTAGGATTATCCCTCAAATTGTAAGCCAATTGTATATTTCTCGCACTATCGCCCTCGAAGTATTTGTGAAGTCCCAACGCGCCGGCAAAATTACTACCTGACGTAAAACCGCCATCTGGAAGAGTGTCTTCTATGGCAAACGTATAACCTTGAGACGCGGAGAGAGAATCCATGGTAAGGTTAAGTCTCTGCGCGCCATCAGTGGCTGTATTATAATTGAAATGAATATAATCATCTATATTGTTATTGGCGTTCCCATCATTATTATCATCTTGTTGATTATTTTCTATTTGACCTTGAATCGAATTTGTACGCTGAGCGCCACTCATGGTTGTTCCGATGTCTATCTTAATATTTCTTCTTGCTACTTCATTACCATCCAAATCATAAACAATCATATCAAAAGAACCCTCTTTAATATTCATGTCAGACGCGACTAAGGACCTATTGGACAAATCCACGCTTGTATCATTGGACTCCATACTTGTAGTGGAACTTGCGGAGTAAAGGTTATTTGTAGCTTCGATTAAGCCCTTTGCAAAAGCGTCTAGTTGCGTTATGACGTTTTGCAAAACGCCATCAACGGGCATTCCATCCGTAGTGTCGATCGCTCCACCTCTCAGAGCGAATATAGCTCCGACTTTACCACCTTTAATCTGCTCGTCTAAAGGGATTAAAACGCCATCCTGCCTCTCATATGAAACTTCATAAAATCCATAAGGATTAGCGGCTTTACTTAAATGGAGAGGATGAGTTGTGCTCCCATCAACAATGTTGACTCCGTTAACGCTTAAAGTATAACTCCCCGTTCTAGTGTTTGAATTGCTATTAACTTGCATATTGGCGTTTATTTGTCCTTGACTCACTTCAGAGCCTATAAGACGAGAGAGAGTTTTTTCAATGACGTTTCTTTTATCTCGCAAATCATTCGCGCTATTTCCTCCACCGGCTTCAGAACTGTCGATAGAAGTATTTAAGCTTGCCAATTGTTCGATCAAGTCGTTTACTTGGGTAATATTTGCCGCTAACGCCTCATTCGTTTGACTCTGTAAATTTAAAACTTGATCCTGAGTTTGCTTAATGTGAGTTGCCAAAGTTTCAGTCTGCACCGCAAGATTGACTTTAATCGCGTCATTGCTTGGATTGTCTGCAAACGTTTGCCATGCGTCATAGTAATTCGCTAAATCCGCTTTAATGCCAACCCCGTCAATCTCCGGAAAAAACGTAGACAAAGTTTCTAAAGTTTGTTTTTCATAATCACTAGCTTCTTTACTTGCGGAGACTGCTGAATATCTGTCAAACACAAAGTTGTCAAATACTCTTTTTACGTCTTCTATAGTGGTGCCATTGCCAACGGCGCCAGTATACGCAGTTATTGGAGCAGCCGCGGAAGTCATGACCGTTTGTCTGGTGTAACCCTCTGTTTCCGCGTTTACAATGTTATGCCCAGTGGTGCTGATCCCAACCTGAGCTGCGTTTAAACCAGTGTAGCCAATATGTAAAGAGCTGAATATTGATGACATCTTATACCCTCACTTCCAAGATTGATGGGTCTCTTGAGGCTACTTTTTTATATCCTTGCATCTCAGTTGGCACCAATCTTTCTAAAAAAGTATTATATAAATTACTGACAATTAAAACTAATTTTGCATACTGTTTATTCACTATTCTAAGGTTGTTGAGCTCAAGCTTCAGTTCATCCAATAGAACATGTTGTTCTTGATTTAGCAATTGAGGTAGTTCTTTGTCTGGGTTAGTCGTCATAAGAGTTGAAATTTCGTAATCAATCATCGCTTTTTTTTGCTCAAAACTCTTTAACTTATCATCTTTAAGTGATAATCTTTTAAACTGAGAATCATTTTTTGCAACTTTTATATCCGCAATATCCGACTCAGTGATTTCAATTAAATCCCTTAAATCATTTAAGGCACTTTGTAAATGATGAGACAACATATCTAACCCCTATTCTTTAATTTATAACTTACAATAACTCGTCAGCGATTTTTCTCGAAAGCGCCGCCAAGTCGACCTTGTATTCTCCCGATTCGATAGACTCTCTTAAGCTATCCACTTTAGCGGTATCACCCTGCTTTGACACAGTCATACCAGCCCCCATTCTTGAACCTTTAACCCCAACTGAGTTACTTCCATAAGCCGGGCTTAGCGAAGAACCGTTTGTTTGCAGAATCATAATTTATCCTTTATTGCCACACATGTTTTCTATATGTGTTTACATCGGCGTTTTAGATAAAATAATTAGCTTTTTTGGCTTAAATAGTCGTAAAGCATTTGAGAAAATCCAAATCCTCCAGCGCTTGCTTTAGAGAGTTCATCCCTATACATTGACTTATATATTTTATCACCAGGATCTTTTTGATCCGTAAATAAATTTTTATCGTCTTTCATGGAGTTGTCCATGAGCATTTTAATAATGACAGACTCAAAAGCGTCCGTTTGCGCTCGCAACTCTGAATTTTCAGCTTTTGCGTCTATCTTTGGGATAGTATGCTGTTGCGATATCGCTTGCGCCTGGCTACTTAACGTATCCATTCCATAAAAACTCATTATATGACCTCCAAATCGGCAGATATGCTACCTGCGCTTTTCATAGCTTCCAAAATCGCAATGATGTCTTTAGGTTTCGCTCCCAATTTTTGCAAGGACCTAACCAAGTTTGCAACAGTGGTCGTACCCTCTTTTGTGTAAATTTCATTCTCATTTAAACCAATGACAAGATTGTCATCGACTACCATGGAACCTGCTGGTTTAGACGCGTTTTCACCCTCAACGATCTTTATGGTGATGTCTCCATGAGATAGTATGATTGGTTTTATCATGATCTCCACTCCAGCAACAATGGTTCCAGTTCTCTCATTAATGATAATTTTACTTTTAGGAGTATAAAGAATTTCAATATTCTGAACCTCAGCCAAAAACTCAATCATAGACCTATTTTGAGGTCGCTTCAACTTTATGCTTCTTGAATCCATAGCGACGGCGACTTGAGTGCTGTAAAACTTGTTTATCGACTTTTGAACGGTTACCGCGTTTTTAAAATCCGATTCTTTTAACGAAAGCGTCGCGTACTCTTTGTTGTACATGTCTATACTGATTTCGCGTTCTATTAAAGCCCCATTGTAAACCATACCGGTTGTTGGATGAGTTTGCCCGCCTGAACCCCTTGAGTTTAACCCTCCAATACTCACGCTTCCTTGCGCTAGAGCGTATATTTTTCCATCAACGCCCTTTAAAGGAGTCATCAGAAGCGTTCCTCCTTCCAATGATTTTGCGTCACCGATGGAAGAAACAAGTATGTCAAATTTGTCGCCTTGTCTTGCGAAAGGCTTCATGGTGGCGGTTACCACAACCGCTGCGACGTTTTTAGACTTGATGTCTACGGCGTTCATGTCTATATTCATAGCTTTTAACATGTTTGCGATTGACTGAAGAGTAAATTTTGAAGTCGTGCCGTCACCGGTTTTTTGAAGTCCCACAACTAATGAGTATCCAATAATCTGATTGTCGCGAACTCCGACAATATTTGATATGTCGTTTATTTTAGTCGCGAAGAGCGAAGATAATAAAAAAATAAAAAGTATAAAAGATTTCATTGTTACGTCCTTGATTACTCAAGAAGTAGCAACTACCATTCCACTTTACGCCTCATTTAGGTACGTTAGCGTCGTATTTCCAAATTTTTTTGATTTTACCACTTGAAACGAGCCCACAGTTGATGGAATTTCCAATCCTGTCATGTGTTCTACAATAATCAACCTCACTACGCTTGTCGGAAGAGAAGCTACTAGAGCCATGGTTTTCTCATATATATCCTCCATTCCCTCTCTTACGCTAAAAGGAGGATCAATGTAAAAATACCCGCTTTCATCGCTTTTCTTTAATTTTGAGATAACCGCGTTGATGTTTGTAAAACTATCGCCTCCCATAACGGTGCATGACGATGGATCGGTCAAAGAGATATTAGCCTTTAAAGTTTTAAGCGCGTCCGCGTCTTTTTCCATAAAAACGATCTCTCTGGCCCCTCGACTCAACGCTTCCAAGCCCACTGAACCACTTCCTGAGAAGACCTCAACGAAAATCGAGTCCATAACTTCAAACTGCAAAGTGTTAAAAAAAGATTCTAAAACTATTGATTTTGAACTTCTTGTCGTCGCTTTAGATGGAAGGCTTAAAATTTTGCCCTTGTATTTTCCAGATATAATCTGTTTTGTCAATTTTTTGTTGTTATTCTTCATAAAACGCTCTCACCGCTCTTATTATATTTGTTTGATACTCTCTAGTCAAAAATTCTATGCGTTTTTCCAAAATATCAAAATTCATAGGTTCGATTTCCTCTTTTTTTTCTTGCGCCTCTTGAAACGTTAACTTATGATATTTTTTTTCAAGCGCCATAATCAATTGAGCTTTGGAAAAAGGCTTTATCAAATCTGCGTTCGCGCCGCTAGAAACGTATAAACATCTCTGATCGTTTGCGCACTCCTTATCTCTAATGACGATGTCACACTGCTTCAAAGAACTTAAACGGCTTGTTAAAAAAAGTTCTAATGATTTTTGTAAAAGTGGAGATTTACACTCAACGGCAACTTTCATGATTATCCTTGCAAGTAGTAATTTACGCTATATCTCATATCGTCATCCAAATCTTCGAGGTTATTTAACATCCACTCTAAATAATTTCTGTCATTTCTACATACCTCTTCAATGTATTTTCCTTTATGTTTCCCAAACGTAAATTTTTGAATCAACACGTTTTTGAATGTTAGTTTCTTCATCTCATCCACGCTTGCCAACTCATGCAAATACTCAAAGAGCAGCTTATTCACCAAAGCGTCGCTTAACGCGTCATGAGCGACTAAAGC
>CALDOC010000378.1 GCA_937914675.1 uncultured Sulfurimonas sp. | reverse complement strand
TGATTACCACTTGATACAACTTCTCTTAATTCCGACATTATTTAACTCCTTGTACATCTAGAGACATATACTTATTTGCTATTATCGCTTCTTGACGAGCTTTAGATTCATCAGTTAACTTGGCAAAACTAAATCCAGCCGCTTTATACTCTTTTGAGTCTGCTACGTAAATAGCAAAGTCGGGACATGTCAACTCACATTCATTACAACCAATGCATGCTTCGGGATGATCAATCGAGATCATAGCGCCTAAAGTTGATTTTGAATCATATCTCATTCCCAATACGCCAGATGGACATACAGACACACAAATATCACAAGCTTTACAATTGCCAGTGTTTACCCATACAGGCGCGTTATCCACATTTTCAGTCATTCCACTTCCCATGAATTCTCCTATTTATTATATGAATTAAATCATATCTTTTTGTTTTGTTAATTTTATAAACGACATATAAATATGTCTATCAAAATTGGTTAAATCACAAAAAACCAAATTCTCTATCAATATTAAGAATAACTAACTTTTCTTAAATTTACTCTTAAATGTGCTAATTGCACTCTTTAAAGGGGGTATATTGTTACTTTAAAGAGCTTGCGCAAAGCAATGATTATAATTTAGCCATTACTTCAGCTATGGCTTTACCTATTTCAGCGGGACTTACTACAACTCTGACGCCAGCCGCTTCAAGAGCCGCCATTTTTTCAGCGGCCGTTCCAGCGCCACCAGAAACGATTGCGCCTGCATGACCCATTCTTTTTCCAGCAGGAGCTGTTTGACCAGCTATAAACGCAACAACGGGTTTAGTAATATGCTCTTTAATGTAAGCGGCGGCTTGAATCTCAAGATCACCACCAATTTCACCGATCATAACGATTGCATGAGTGTCAGGGTCAGCTTCAAACATTGGAAGTAGTTGCTTGTATGATAGACCAATTATTGGGTCTCCACCAATTCCAACTGCCGTCGAAATCCCAAAACCTTCATTACAAACTTGATTTGCGCCTTCATAAGTAAGAGTTCCCGATTTTGAAATCAAGCCAATATTGCCTTTTTTGAAAATCATACCAGGCATAATCCCTATTTTGCACTCTTCCGCCGTGATAATGCCAGGACAGTTTGGACCTATTGTTTTCATATTGAATTTGTTTGCATGAGCTTTCGCCTTTTGCATATCTCTAACCGGAGCGCCTTCGGTAATAATTACAGCAAGTTCAATCCCAGCTTCGGCAGCTTCCATAACAGCGTCCGCAACAAAGGCGGGTGGAACAAAAATCATAGAAACCGTAGCGCCTGTCGTACTTACTGCGTCTTTTACAGTATTGAAAACAGGTTGACCTAAATGTATTTCTCCACCTTTGTTTGGCGTAACGCCTCCAACGATTTTAGTTCCATAAGCCATACATTGTTCAGCATGAAACGAACCTTCTTTACCTGTAAAACCTTGTACTATTACTTTTGTATCTTTGTTTACTAAAATTGACATTAATTATTCTCCTTTTGCGGCAGCGACAGCTTTTGCGGCTCCGTCACCTAAGTCAGTTGCAACTATTATATTTTTTATATTTGCATTTTTAAGAATCTCGGCCGCTTCTGGAGCGTTTGTTCCATCAAGACGAACAATAACGGGAACGTTAACGTCAGTCAATTTCGTAGCTTCTAATATACCATTTGCAATGCGATCGCAACGAACTATGCCACCAAAAATATTTACAAAAATCGCTTTAACTTTAGGATTTTTAAGAATAATCTCGAAACCTTTTGCAACCGTTTGCGCATTTGCGCTTCCACCAACGTCAAGGAAATTCGCAGGAGTTCCACCCATATAGTTAATGGTATCCATAGTGCCCATCGCAAGACCAGCGCCATTTACCATACAACCAATTTCACCATCAAGAGCGATATAAGAAAGACCATGGCGACTAGCTTCGCGCTCATCGGCGTCTTCTTCGCTAATATCTCTCATATCTTCAATATCCGGATGACGACCAAGAGCCGAATCATCAAAGCCCATCTTACCATCTAGGGCCAAGAAGTCTCCCGATTTAGTTTTAATCAAAGGATTGATTTCAATCATTTCAGCATCGTTTTCTAAGTAAAGCTTATAGAGAGCCGCCGCCAATTTAATAAATTTGGCCTGTTCCGCTTTATCCGTAATTCCTAGGCCAAAAACCAATTCACGACCATGAAAACCTTGAAAACCAATTGCTGGGTCTACTGCAACTTTAATAATTTTTTCTGGAGTATTATGAGCTACGTCTTCAATAGCCATACCGCCTTCGGTAGAAGCCATGATGACAGGTGTCTCTTTTGCACGGTCCAAAACTATGCCTAAGTATAGTTCGTCAACGATTTCCGCACCCTCTTCTATGTAAACTTTTTGAACAAGTTTACCCTCAGGTCCCGTTTGATGCGTAACCAAAGTCATGCCTAAAATCTCCGAAGCGAGAGTTTTAACTTCTTCTAAAGATCTAGCAAGCTTAACGCCACCACCAAGTCCACGCCCTCCAGCATGTATTTGAGCTTTTACAACCCAAACGCTACCACCTAACTCTTGCGCGTTAGTCATAGCTTGAGCTGGCGTGTTAGCAATAATGCCTCTAGGTGTCGCAACACCATACTTCGCAAAAATTTGTTTTGCTTGATATTCATGTATATTCATTTATTCTCCTTGTTTTAAGTTGGAAATCTAGGCCTTTACAGAAAAAATTTAGTTTTTTTCCACACTGCCTTTTAAGCCTTGGGTGCAATCATCTCTTCAGGTTTAACGTATTCGTCAAATTGTTCCGCAGTTAAAAACCCTAATTCTATCGCCGTTAATTTTAGAGTAGAGTTGTTTTTATGCGCAGTTTTTGCAATTTTCGCCGCATTTTCATAACCTATATATGGGTTAAGAGCAGTCACTAGCATGAGTGAATCATGTAAGAAGTGATCTATTCTTGCATGAACTGGCATAATGCCAATTGCCGCATGATCGTTAAACGATACGATAGAGTCACTTAGAAGTCTCACTGATTGTAAAAAATTATAAGCTATTACTGGTTTAAACACGTTAAGTTCAAAGTTTCCTTGAGAAGCCGCGAATCCTATAGTCGTATCATTTCCCATTACCTGACAAGCGACCATGGTAACCGCTTCACTTTGAGTAGGATTCACTTTTCCTGGCATGATTGACGAACCTGGCTCATTTTCTGGAATGGTGATTTCACCTAATCCACAACGAGGACCAGACGCCAACCATCTAACGTCGTTCGCTATTTTCATCATGTCCGCCGCTAAGGCTTTTAGAGCGCCGTGAGCGTACACCAATGCGTCATGAGAAGTAAGCGCGTGAAACTTGTTTGGCGCTGTAATAAAATCATGACCTGTTAGTTCCGATAATTTTTTAGCGACTCTTTCGCCAAGTTCTGGATGAGCGTTAAGACCTGTTCCGACCGCTGTACCGCCAAGAGCCAATTCTCTAACCGCTTCAAGGGAATCTTTAGCCATTTTTTCGCATTTGTTAAGCATTTCCACCCAACCACTGATCTCTTGTCCTAAAGTAATCGGGGTGGCGTCTTGAAGATGAGTGCGACCTATTTTAACAATACCGCTAAAAGCTTCGCTTTTAGCCTTAAGAGTGTCTCTAAGTTTTGCGATGGCGGGGAGTAAAGATTCTTCAACGGCGATAATGGCAGCCACATGAAGCGCGGTTGGATAAGTGTCATTGGATGATTGAGACTTGTTTACGTCATCGTTTGGATGAACCAACTTCTCAACTCTAAAGTCGCCACCTAAGATTTCAGTGGCGCGATTTGCGAGAACTTCATTGTTATTCATATTCGACTGCGTTCCAGAACCTGTTTGCCATACGACTAATGGATAATTTCCATCAAGTTTTCCAGCTAACATGTCATCCGCCGCCTGAGCTATCGCGTTTGCTTTTTTATCGTCAAGTTTGCCCAAATCGTTATTGACCAAAGCAACTGCTTTTTTAAGATATGAAAACGCCCTAGTTATCTCGTAAGGCATAGTCTCTTGCCCAATTTTGAAATTTTCAACGCTTCTTTGAGTTTGCGCAGCCCAATAAGCGTCTATCGGAACTTCAATTTCACCCATGGTGTCTTTTTCTATACGTGTACTCATTCTATTCTTCTCCTTTAAAAAAATTATTTTCTTGCAATATTTTAATACCATCTTGTATAGATTTAACTGAAGTCGCAAATTTTTCTTTTGTTTCCTCATCTAATTCTAATTCGATTATTTTTTCAACCCCATTTGCGCCTAAAACCACTGGGACGCCAACGGAAACGTCTTTATATCCGTATTCGCCATCTAAAATAACGGAAGATGAAATAATGGTTTTACTGTCGTTTAAAATGGCTTCCACCATGTAGGCTATTGCGCGACCTGGCCCATAATAGCCAGACGTACCAAGATACTTAACGATTTCAGCTCCGCCATTTTTTGTTCTCTCGATAATTCCAGCCATTTCAGTTTGTGAAATAAACTCAGTTAACGGAATGTCTCCAACCGAAACTTTACTTGGGAGAGGCATCATGTTCTCTCCATGATCGCCAATGACAAGACTGCCTATTTGATTTAAATTCGTACCCGTCAATTTTTGAATTTGATAAGCCATGCGAGATCCATCTAGCGCTCCGGCTAAACCAATTATTCTATTGCTTGGCCATCCCGTAATTTGTTTCGTTACATAAGTCATGACGTCTAATGGATTGGAGACGCAAATAATAATTGCGTCGGGAGAATTTTCTTTTATGTTTGTGACTACTTGTTTAATGATTTTAGCGTTTATCATAAGCAAGTCGGCTCTTGTCATATCGCCTTTTCTAGGGACTCCTGCCGTGACGACAACAATGTCACAATCTTTAATGTCACTCGCGCTTTGCGCGGCGGTGATAATTGTTCCCTTTGTTGAATAGTATGAAGATTGCGCAATATCTATCGCTTTGCCTTTTGCAACGCCGTCGGCAATGTCAAAAAGGATTATTTCATGACAAGTTCCCATCAAGCTCAAAGTGTAAGCCGTCGTAGCGCCAACTGCGCCTGCTCCAACAATCCCTACTTTTCTACTTTTCATCTATTTTCTCCAAATCATCAAAAAACTTACTCGCGTAAAGAACGTTGACTAAATCTTGGACTGATTGAACAGAATTTTTAAATCTGGTCTTCTGTAAAGTTTTTAACGTCATCTCTATAATTTGTTCTACGCCTTTTGCTCCAATCATAGCTGGAACGCCGCTTACGATATTCTTATAGCCGTATTCGCCATCCAAATAAACCGCGCATGAATGTATTTGCTTGGTGTCTTTTAAAATTGCGTCAACCATAACCGCTGTTGACTTTGCGGGAGCGTAATAAGCTGAACCGTCGCCAAGAAGATCTACAATCTGAGCGCCGCCATTTTTCGTTTTTCTCACAATTTCACCGATTTCTTCAGAATCAAAAAGATCTTCAATTGGAACGCCTGCGACAGTTGTAAATTTAGGAAGAGGAACCATGGTGTCGCCATGACCGCCCATAACCGTAGCGCGTATTTGACCCGCTCCGTATCCTAGTTTTTCATAAATAAAGTGCGCCATTCTTGCCGCGTCTAGTATACCCGCCATTCCAAGTATGCGTTCTCTTGGAAAACCTGTATATTTGTATGCGACGTACGTCATGACGTCAAGTGGATTACTCACTACGATGACAATCGCGTTCGGAGCGTGTTCTTTGATTTCCAATGCGTAATTTTTAACAATTTTAGCGTTTTTAAGAAGTAAATCATCTCTGTTCATGCCTGGAGTTCTAGGCGCGCCTGCCGTTATTACAACGATTTCACTGCCAGCCATATCTTCTGGGCCTTCCGCCGCTCTAACGATAGTATGCTCTCTCGCCGCGTTTGCGGCTTGTGACATGTCCAGCGCTTTTCCTTTTGCTATGTTTATATTTCTACCACGAAGTACAACTTCATGACATGAACCACGCATCGCCAATATAAACGCTACAGTAGAACCAAAATTACCAGTACCAATGACTGTTACTTTACTTGCCATATACTCTCCGATTTATTTTATTATTCTAATCTTTTATTGTTAGCTATAAATGGATACATAGCTAACAACAAATTATTATCTTACAGATGAGTATTTCTCATCTGTAAATCACTCTATCTATATACTATCTATAATCGCGTTTAAAGTTGCGGATGGTCTCATAGCGGCTTCAGCTTTCGCGTCGTCTGGATGGTAATATCCACCAATGTCTTGAGCTTTGCCTTCAACGGCTAATAACTCAGAGATAATTGTATCTTCATTCTCAATCAAGGCTTTTGCCACAGGAGCGAATTTAGCGGCTAACTCGGCGTCATTGCCTTCAGAAAGCGCTTTAGCCCAATATTGCGCTACGAAGAAGTGAGAAGCTTTGTTATCCGGCTCGCCAGCTTTACGAGAAGGCTCTTTGTTATTATCAAGGTAAGCGTCGTTTGCAATATCTAAAGCGGCCGTTAAGGCGGCAAGTTTTGCGTCTGAGTTTTTGTTACCAATAAATCTTAAAGATTCAGCTAACGCTAAAAATTCACCTAAAGAATCCCAACGTAAGTGACCCTCGGCTAAAAATTGGTCAACATGCTTAGGAGCGGAACCACCAGCGCCAGTTTCGTAAAGACCCCCACCAGCGAGTAAAGGAACGATTGAAAGCATTTTTGCGGATGTTCCAAGCTCTAAAATTGGGTACATGTCCGTTAAGTGGTCACGAAGAACGTTTCCAGTTACGGCGATCGTATTTTTACCCTCACGCACTCTTGCGTTTGTAAATCTTGTGGCGGCTGTAATATCCATAAACTGTATATCTAAACCATCTGTGTCAAAATCAGCTAAATAAGCTTTTGCTTTTTTAATCATCTCTGCGTCGTGAGCTCTGTTTTCGTCTAACCAGAATATTGTAGGCACGCCTTCTAATCTTGCTCTTTCAACTGCTAGTCTTACCCAGTCTTTAATAGGAACGTCTTTGGCTCTACTCATTCTCCAGATGTCTCCAGCTTCAACGTCAAACGTCATAAGTTCTGTGCCGTCTTCAGCTGTAACGGTTACTTTACCACCTTCCTCTAGTTCAAAAGTAGTTGGATGAGAACCGTACTCTTCCGCTTTTTGAGCCATGAGACCAACGTTAGCCATCGAACCCATGGTTGCAACGTCGTATTGACCATTTTTAACGCAATCCGCTAGCATCTCTGCATGAAACATACCGTAAGTACTATCAGGGATAACGGCTACGCATTCAACCGCTTCGCCTTTTCTATTCCACTGTTTACCACCTTCTCTGACAACAACAGGCATAGAAGCATCGATAATTACGTCGTTAGACGCGTTAAAGTTCGTTGTGCCTTTATCAGAATCGACCATTGCGATTTCTGGATTGTCAGACTCAATTACTTCTTGAAAAGCCGCTTTAATTTCCGCTTCTTGCGCATGACCGGCAATTTTCTTCTCTAAGTCGCTCATGCCTTGGTTAGGCTTTACGTTTAATGAAGCGAACACTTCCGCGTACTTTGTAAACACTCCTTGAAAGAAGACTTCAAAAGCGTGACCAAACATAATAGGGTCTGAGATTTTCATCATTGTCGCTTTAAGGTGAATTGACCATAAAACGTTGTTTGTTCTTGCGTCGTCTATTGTTTTTTGGATAAACGCCTTATATTTAGCTTTAGACATAAACGTACCATCTAAAACTTCTTTGTCTAGCGCCTTAATTGTCGTCAATTCTTTACCGTTAAGCGCAATTGTGACTTTTTGGCTTTTATCCATAGTAACCGCTTTTTCATTTCCGTAAAAATCCCCATTGCCTTCCATATGAGCGACGTAAGATTTTGGATTTTCTGGGAACGCTTTAAGTTTATGAGGATTTTTTTGAGCAAACTTTTTAACAGCCACAGCCGCGCGTCTGTCTGAGTTTCCTTCACGTAAAACAGGGTTAACGGCTGACCCTAGACAAGTGTTATATTTAGCTCTTGTCGCTTCTTCATCGGCGTTTGCCGGATTTTCAGGGAAGTTAGGAATAACGTAGCCTTGACCTTGAAGCTCTGCGATACAATCTTTAAGCTGGCCAACCGAAGCTGAAACGTTTGGAAGTTTGATAATATTACCGTCTGGTTGCAAAACAACTTCGCCTAGCTTTGAAAGTTCATCTTCAGCTAGACCCATTGCGGCTAAAACTCTACCCGCTAGTGAAATGTCACTTGTAACAACCTCTACGCCTGCCGCTTTAGTGAAAGCGTTAACGATAGGTAATAATGAGTAAGTTGCTAAAGCCGGTGCTTCGTCGATTTTTGACCAAATAATTTTTGACATATTTTGTCCTCTTAATAATATTTAATTCATGATTGATAAAACTACATGAAATTTTCAATTATAATAATAACGTTAAGATAGGTAACATATCGCTCTATCGCGTCAAAATTTCCTTATATTTATAATTTGTTTCATTTTGTAGCATGTCTTATGTTCTGTAAATGTGTAGAATAGTTACATGAAAAATCATGTGTGCCAGACTTGGATTTCATAAAATATAAATATGACGTTTTAGCGGGAAAGATAGCCGCTTTAATCGCCTCAAAACTAACATTGCAAACTGGAACGTTTGGCACGCCCTTATTTTTATACGTATTATAGACGCTATCATCGTCAAGTATGCGTTTTGGAGTAACTTTTACATGTGAATATTGTCCATAATTAAGCGTGCCATCCATTTGTAATTTCATTCCTTTATTAATTCTATTGTATATCACGGAACTTACAATTTCCATCTCTTCGATATTTGCGGATTCTTTTTGTATTACAGAAGCGATTGCTACATAATGTAACCATTTTTTTTCATTGTAACTTCCAAAAATTTTAATGGAAATTTCTTTCATTTTCTTGTGTGAGGATTGAAGGAGCAGTTTAATAATTTCTTCTTCCGTTATTCCAATAGGAATTTTGTACGTATCGGGAACAAACATTCCCTCTTCAATTCGCGACTGCTTTTCATACTCGTTTTGAAGTTTTACTCTATCTAGTTGCAGTGTATCTGACAACTGATTTAGAAAAACAAGCGTTGTCTCTCCTGGGATGAGTATAATGTCTTGTAGCGCCGCTTTAGCCGTAGTTAGCTTATATAAAAAATCGCCCTTGGTATTTTCTCTCTCTTTCATATCTATCCAACCACTTTGTGGCGAACCTAACACTCTTAAAACAAGTGAATCAAGTTTGCTTATTTGATTATTTTGAATCTTCAAATGTGATATAATTTTGTTAATGGAGCCGCTTGGTATATAAAGAACTCTAGTTGAATATATAGGCTTATTTAGGTAGTACATGAACGATAATAAAATAATTAGCGCTATATCAACAACATACTTTATAATGGTTAGTTTTTTTACTTTCATTTTACTGTTGCTCACTGCCACTTTTGTACTTCTTCAAAATGGGTTATATATCGACGCCATAACAACCCAAAATATCAAAATCAAGCAATTATACATAAAATGGAATGAAAAAATAGACGTTTCACTTCAAGAAATTTCTATCAATAAAAACAACTCCAGCAAAAGTTCTAAATTTGAATATAAAAATATAGATAATTATCTAAAGAGTTTATCACGATCAAGCGACTTATTTAGCAGCGTCACGGTTGAAAAAATAAAATTCAACGATGTCTCCGCCTCTTTTAAATACAGAGAAGGCGAAGATGGTTTTTTAATGGCTTCATCACCCTTGTTTAAATTAGAAAGCTCTTTGAACATTAAACGCAATTTTTTAAATATGCGAATAACCACTCTAAAATATTTAAAAAGAAATATTCAACTCAGTGGCGACATGTATTTCAATTTTAAAGACATTGTTGTTTATGGCAATATTAACGTTGACGTAAATAGCGACGTGAACGCAAATTTATTTTTAGCAATCGATGAAGAACGGCTCATCTATAAACTAAAGAATAACAAAAACATTAAGAGTATCAACTATCTTATCAATACGCTCAATCTTCCAAAAGAAGTGAAATTTTGGGCTTTAGACGCAATAGACATGGATTATCTTAGCGTCGAAAACGTTTCAGGATTTATTGATTTCAATAAATCAAATCAAATATTGAAAAATATTAAAGTAAAAGCGACCGTTCACTCTTTAAATTATACTTACAATAAAAAATTGGACGCCATTCATGCAAAAACTACAGAACTGGAATTGAAAAACGGCGTCTTTTATATATATCCAAAAAACGCGTACTCTTATGGAACGTATTTAAACAAGAGTTGGATAAAAATTGATTTTACAAAAAAAGAGGAAACGTTAACGCTGCAACTTTTGTTTGACGGCATGCTCAATAAAGATACTCTAAAAATTTTAAACGCTTATAAAATCAAATTACCATTTTTACAAAATAGTGGTACGGTTGCAACGAATCTTACGTTAAACATTGGTCTTGAGACTATTAGTATTGTGGCAAATGGCGAGTTTTTTACCAAGAAAGCAAACTTTGACTACCTTGGCTTAAATATTGACGTATATGACGCGTTAATTAAGCTAAAAAATTATGACGTTAGCATAGATAATATGCTAGCTAAGTATGGCAATATTGCAACAAGTAGAGTTGACCTAAGATACAACGCTAGCGCGGCGCAAGGCAAAGTGATTTTCAACGCGGATACAGTAAATCTAAACGACATTGCGTCTTTAAATCAAAAACTCTTAAAAATAGTCTACGACATATCACCAAAGAATGATATGATTCATATAGAAAAATCCATGTGGAAAAAAGATGAAATAACGCTCAAAATTGACGCTATTTCCATCCCTTTTGATTTAGAGCGTCTCCTGCTACAAGTTCCTACCACTTATTTTGAAGTAAAAGACGTCTCAGCTGGCTTTATTGAAGGAGTCGTTAATTTAAAAGATTTAACAGCCTCGTTTAATACTGACGTATTGGCGTTGTCCTACTCCAATGTAAAACTTAATCAATCCAATACGCAAATAAATATAACGTATGATAAGAAGTTAAACATATCGTCCAAGAATAAAATTTCGATCAACGTAAATGATTTAGACATTGATTTTAGAAACTTCAACCTCGAACTTAACCATGACGCTTACAAAATTAAAGATACTTTTGTAAGCATTGATAATTTGTTGTCCACTAAACTCGATTTTAATTATGATGTAAAAACCAAAGAAAATCAAATTATTTTAAGCAAACTTAATATTAAAAAAGATGACAAAACCATATTTACCAAAAGTACGCTCAAACTAGAAACCATTCTGGCTGAGAACTCGACAACCGTAACTTCCAATGAGTTAGACGTCAAATTTATAAACAATGGCGATGGATGGAATCTAAAGGCAAACTCTTTGTCTAAACTTGCGGAAGATTCTCAATTTTTGCAAGACTTAAACATGACGCAAGGCGACATTAGCGTCAGCAAAAATATAAATAAAAAAGCCATAAATTTTAAAGCGAATGTAAACTACCCGTATAAAGTTTTAATAGTGGATGAAAAACCGATTGAAAACTATAAAATCAGTGGCCAATTAATTGATAAGAATATGCATCTTAACGTTCAAAATAAAATTGATATGACCATCAATGAAGATATAAACGTCTACATTCACGATTGTGGTATCAATATTCCTCAAATACGCAATTTTTTTAATGATATAAATATATCTTCGGACAAGAATGGCACAAGCAAAACGATATTAAATTCAAAGAATATATATTTTGACCTCGGTAGCAATAGAAAAATAATTTCTGACACAATTCAACTGCAATATGTCAATAGTATATTAACCGCGCAACTCATACATAAAAATGGAACCGCGGGTTTAAAATTAAATGATGACAAGTTTCACCTTTATGGCAGTAATTTTAATGATGAATTTATGGAAAAAATATCTTCATTGTCTAAATTTAAAGGAGGAACGCTTGACTTTTCCGTCAATGGAAAACTTGAAGACTACAATGGAGTCTTTTACATCAATGACACCACGGTGCTTGATTATAAAGTCCTCAACAATGTCTTAGCGTTTGTAAATACCATACCATCTCTTGTGACCTTTTCACTTCCAGGCTACAGCAAAAATGGCCTGAAGGTTAAAACCTCTTATGGGAAATTCAATGTAAAAGATGGATTATTCAACGTTAGCGACTTTGTTATCGATTCAAAAGAGATAGATATATTTGGTAAAGGCGTCGCCAGCATCAAAAATGACACTATAGAAGCGACTCTTAATTTAAGAACGGACTTAGGCAGTAATATTTCAAAGATTCCATTGGTAGGCTATATTATTTTTGATGGAGACAGCATCTCAACAAATATGAGCGTAACGGGAAAACTCTCCGACCCCGACGTGAAGTCCCTTCTTGCAAAGGACATCATAGTGGCGCCATTAAATATTCTCAAAAGAACCATATTGCTGCCGTTTCAACTCATTAGCAACGTTATTGGAGATACTAACGATAGTAAATAAGACCTTGATATTTATTCGTTTCGTAAAACCGTCAATATATCCACTTCGCTAGCTTTTTTCGCTGGATAATACGATGACGCCACCACGATGACAAACGCTCCAGAAACGATCAACATGAAATCCTGCAAAGATAAATCTAAAGGTAAAGTTGACGTAGGATATACGTCTTTTGGCAGAGAAATTATGTCGAAAGTTCCCAGCACCCATATACCACTCATTCCTAGTATGACGCCCGCTATAATCCCGCCAATTCCAATAACTACGCCAAGAGACAAGAAGACTTTTTTAATTTCAGAAGTGGTCGCCCCCAAAGACAATAAAAGCGCGATTTCTCCGCGTCTATTCATAACGGTCATTAAAAGCGAAGAGATTATATTTATGGAGGCGATCAAAATGATTAACATTAAGACTATAAAAAGAGACGCTTTTTCCATCTCAAGGGCGGCAAAAAAGTTAACGTTGTCTTCCCACCAACCTTTTACGGTCGCCCCAATCGGGATAAACTTTTGAAGTTTTAAAATGTCATCTCTAGGATTATCCGAGAAAACATGTATGCCATCGTACTGATTATAAGGAATATTAAGTATCGCTTGAAGTGATTTTAGCGTAGTGTAACTATAAGCTTTGTCATATGCGGAGAGTCCTGAATCAAAAACGGATTTAACGCTAAAACGCTTAATCTTAGGGGACATCGTTAAACCGCCTGGCTCAACTTTTGTAAATATATACATCAACTTATCGCCATTGTAAAGTGAAAATTCATCTTGCAAGCTTTTACCAATCAATACTTCAAATTTATCAAACTCTTGTTTATCGATAGCCTTCTTCAATATGCTATTGACCTTCGCTTCGTCTTTAAAGTTGATGCCAAAAAGATAACCTCCTTCAAGTTTACTGCCACTTCGCGTCATGATTGAGGATTGAACGTAAGGACTAAATTTAAGATCAGGAAATTTTGACTCTAAATCTATCAACAAATCTTCATTGACAGTGCCGTAAAACTTTGGAATAACGCTCAAAGGGTAATTCATGATGGTAAGTTTGTTTTGAAATTCCTTATCAAAACCATTCATGAGAGCCATGGCTATTAAGAGAACCATGACGCCTAGAGTAATTCCTAAAAAAGCAAGGAGAGCGGATAAAAAAATAAAAGGTTGGTCAGTGTCAAATCTTAAAAATCTTTTTACTAGATAACTAACGATAGATGTTTTCAAGAAGCAAAGATACCTTTCTTAGGACCACTTTTACCACAACAAAGTTTATACTTTTTTCCACTTCCGCATGGACAAGGGTCGTTTCTAGCTATTTTTTTATCTACTTTGTTATCATCTTCATTTTGATACGAATGATTAAATTCCATAACGGCCGCGTCCAATTCTTGTCTAGCTTTTAATTGCTGCGCTAGTTTTGCCGCTTCTTCGTCTGCCTTGTCTACTTTAAATTGAATAATATGAAGGGTTTTTATTGTGTTGAATTTAATCTCGTCAATCAGCTCTCTAAAAAGATTAAAGCTCTCTTTTTTATACTCTACTAAAGGATCTTTTTGGTTGTACGCGCGGAGTCTTATACCTGTTTTCATGTTGTCCATAGAGTAAAGATGTTCCCTCCATGCGCTATCCAACTCTTTGAGATAGAACTCTTTTTCTATTTCCACTTTAACGTCGTCTTCAAGAACGCCCATTTTAGAGTCATAAGACTCTTTGAGAATTTCATTGACTTTTTTAATCAACTCTTCATATTCCAAGTTATCAAGTGGTTCTAATTTTAAGGTGAAATTCATCTCCTCTTTTAGCAGATCTTGAAGTTTGCCAAGATTAAAATCCTCCCTGTCGCCACCATCGAATATATCGGCTTTTTGGAATACATGCGTTATATATTCATGTCTCACGTCATCAATTTTGGCTCCAATGTCAAACTCTTTAGAGAGAAGTTGATTTCTAAATTTGTAAACGATTTTTCTCTGTTCATTTGCCACGTCATCGTATTCAACAATCTGTTTACGACCTTCATAGTGCATGTTTTCAACTTTTTTCTGCGCTTTTTCAACTGCGCGAGTAACCATTTGAGATTCTATGTATTCGCCATCTTCGACGCCTAATCTCTCCATGATGGACTTAATCTTGTCGCTTCCAAAAATGCGAAGTAAATTATCTTCTAAAGAGAGGTAAAATTGCGTCGTGCCTGCATCGCCTTGACGACCTGAACGACCGCGAAGCTGATTGTCGATGCGACGATTCTCATGTCTCTCGGTGCCGATAATGTAAAGACCTCCAAGAGCCTTAACTTCCTCATTCACTTTAATGTCAACGCCGCGACCAGCCATGTTTGTCGCGATTGTTACAGCGCCTTTAGCTCCAGCGGACTTAATAATCTCCCCCTCTTGCGCATGATTTTTAGCGTTTAAAACAGTATGAGCTATTTTACTTTTTTTCAATACTTCATGCAGAAGTTCAGATTTTTCAATTGAAGCGGTGCCAATAAGAATTGGCTGCCCCGTTTTACTTAATTTTTTAATCGTATCAATAACGGCGGAAAACTTTTCATTTTCCGTTTTATAGATTAAATCATTTAAATCCGCTCTGGTGATTGGAATATTCGTTGGAATTGAAACAACGTCAAGAGTGTAAATTTGAGAAAATTCAGCCGCTTCCGTTTCTGCCGTTCCCGTCATGCCGGCTAATTTGTCATACATTCTAAAATAGTTTTGAAACGTTATGTCCGCAAGAGTTTGCGTCTCTTCTTTAATCTCAACGCCTTCTTTAGCTTCTAAGGCTTGATGCAAGCCCTCTGAATAACGTCTGCCTTCGCTCAATCTTCCTGTAAACTCGTCAACAATGACGACTTCACGATTGTTGACCACGTAATCAACGTCTTTTTCAAATAGATAATTTGCTTTTAAGGCTTGATCAAGGGCGTGTGGAAGAGAAGAGTTCTCGGCGCTGTATAAGTTTTCAACCTTGAATAATTCTTCGGCTTTTGTTATGCCCTCTTCCGTGATTAAAACAACTTTATCTTTTTCATCAACTGTGAAATGTTCATCTTTGACAAGACTTAACGCAATCAAATTGGCGTCGGCGTAATCTTGCATGGTTCTATTGGTAGGTCCAGAAATAATCAAAGGCGTTCTAGCTTCATCTATCAAAATAGAGTCGACTTCATCAACGATAACAAAATTATGTCTGCGTTGAGCCATTTGATCAAGAGAGTAGCTCATGTTGTCCCTTAAATAATCAAAACCAAATTCATTATTCGTTCCATAAGTAATGTCGGCGTTATAAGCGGCTCTTTTAGCTTCTGGCGTATTTGTGCTTTCCAAAATCGTACCAACGCTAAAACCTAAAAACTCATAAAGAAGACCCATCTCCGAAGCGTCGCGCGACGCGAGATAATCATTCACGGTAACCAAATGAACGCCCTTGCCCTCTATCGCGTTTAAAACAATGGCTAAGGTCGCCACAAGCGTTTTGCCCTCGCCCGTTTTCATCTCCGCTATGCGTCCCTCATGGAGAACCATTCCTCCAATAAGCTGAACGTCAAAATGCCTCATGTTCAAAACTCTTTTGCTAGCTTCTCTCGTAATGGCAAAAGAATCTTCTAAAACGTCCGTTAAAGTTTTTTCTTTATTTAAAACGCTATTTTTGAGGGCTAAAAACTCAGATTTTAAATCATCATCGCTTAAAACTTCATACTTTTTTTCTAAATTATTTATATTACCAACTCTTGTTGCGTACTTTTTTAATTCACGATCATTGGAAGTACCAAAAACCTTACCCATAAATGACTCTAGCATCATAAACCTTAATAAGCCACTATATAATTTACTATATAATGAACATTGAAATTAGTATCATTTTAGCGCATTAATTATTATAGAAAGTATAAAAATCTAAAAATGATTATTTCATATGTATAATATTACTTAATATGTAAACAAAGCGTTTGATATAATAATTCTTTTATATACCAAAGGAATTCAATGAAATACATAATATTGTTACAAATATTATTTAACTTAAGCGTCGCCGCTTTAATTGACGTTAAATCTTTTAAGGCCGATTTTAAACAGGTTGTGACTGACGACAAGGGAAAACAACTTCTCTATGATGGACATATTCAGGCAACAAATCCAAAATACGCTTTATGGCAATATATGACGCCCATAGAAAAAAGCATATACATTACTCCAAATAAAATCACAATCATAGAACCAGAGATAGAACAAGTTCTTATACGGAATTTGTCTTCGGATTTTGATTTTTTCAGAATGATTAAATATGCAAAAAAAATCTCAGAAAATAGTTACGTTACTTTTTTAAACGATTCAAAATATACGATTAGAATTAAAGATGATTTGATTGATTCCATTTCGTACATAGATGAATTTGGCAATACGGTAGAAATAACGTTTAAAAATCAATTTCAAAACATAGAAATTTCAAAAGAGATTTTCACTCCGTTAATTCCAAAAAACTACGATATCATAGATGAATAAATCTAAAAAGTGGCGCCCAATATCAATCGAAAGCTGTTTTTATTTTCTATAAAAATGGCGTCGTTATAAATGTATTCGAAGCTAATTGGTAAAACGAATGAATTTAAAAGCACAGTTGAGAGAGTTGTTCCAACCGTCACTTCATTGGCGTCAAATTTACTGTTTGAAAAACTTTTAATATCATAATAACGATACTTGGCGTATAAAGACTCTCTTTGCAAAGAGAGAGGAAAAGTAAAGAAATAACTTGAAAAATTAAATACTTTTGCAAGATTCACTTCGCCATAGCCAGCGTTTTTTATATAAGCGGAACCATCCAAGCTCGGCATGTTTATAGTTGAGGGATCCATGTCTTGTTGATAAGAGACGTTGCTTAGTTTCACTCCCCTCGCTCCCACGTACGTATCGCTATCCGTTTTAGAATATTTCGCTCCAAAACCAACATAAAACTCACTTGGCAAATCATGTTTAAACTTGTACTCTACGCCATAAATTTTATCGCTTCTTTCAGAGACTCCATAAAGTTCTAAGAAGTTTAAATAGTTTGCGTACATACTCACTCCATAAGCCTCAGATCTTGAAAAAGTTAACGTCGCGCTTATCGGTTCACGCTCACGCGCGTCATAATCTTGGTAGTAACTAGCTCCTACCACAGTCTCATAGTAGCCCGCTTTGTAGAGTGGTAAATTCGCGCCAACCATAACCCCACCGTCTCTGACGTTATTTCTATTATCGTCGTCGACAACTCGATAAGCGGCAATGACGTAGTTGAGTAAATACTGAGCGTTTGAGTACTCCGCTCCAGCTATCGTAATTCTTGATTCGTCTCTAATGAGAAACGC
>CALDOC010000377.1 GCA_937914675.1 uncultured Sulfurimonas sp. | reverse complement strand
TTGTCAGTAAGTTTTCTATCCTAACGTTTGACTCTATGATTCGACCAAAAGGTATATCGCCGCTTTTTAACTGTTCAAAGATAACGTCGACTAACTCGCCAACGCTAACTTTATCGAGTTGATTGCCAAAAAGAACGATATTTACGCCCGAGTTGATGGCTAAAGTTACTCGCTCTTTGAGCGTGTAACTCTCTGAAAGAGCTTTCATTTGCATGTCGTCGCTTATAATGACGCCGTTAAAGTTTAAAAACCGACGAAGAAGTTGCGTGTTGAATTTTTGAGAAAGCGTAGCTGGATACTTATCGTCAATGTGTTTGTTAAACACGTGAGCCGTCATTATCATGTCGGCCTTTCCCTCTTTTATAAGCGCTTTGAATGGGTCAAGTTCCTCGGGAGTCCAACTCTCGCTCACGTCTACAAACCCTGCATGAGAGTCTCCAACAGATGAGCCGTGTCCAGGAAAATGCTTCAAAACGGAGATGACATGACGTTTTGTTTGCTCGTCTATCATCACTTTGGCGTACTCGACGACTTGCCGCTTGTCTTTGCCAAAGGAGCGATCGAGCCCTACGATAACCTTATTTTGAGGATTTATCGCCATGTCGACGACCGGCGCGAAGTTCGTGTTGATTCCACTCTCTTCCAACATTTTTGACTGTTTGGCATATGTCGAGACACTATCTTTATAGCTCATTTTTCCCACGGCAAACGCCGATGGAATCGTTTCAAACCCATAATCGGGTTTCAAACGAGCTACGTTTCCGCCCTCTTGATCCACGCTTATAAACATGGGTCTGTTTGCTAACGTTCTTAAATCTTGCGTCAACTTTTTAAGTTGCGCGGGGCTTGAGACGTTTTTAGTTTTTGTTCTATCTTTGTAATCTCTGTCAAATAAGATTACGCCGCCCAAATCATACTTTTGCATGTCCTTTACGATTTGCGAGTTTTTATCTACGCTCGTTCCATCAAAACCGACGACTATCATGCGACCTATCATCTTTTTAATCTTAGCCTCGTCTATTTCGCTCTCACCTGCGCTAAGCGACAGAAATAGCGCTAAAAGTAGTAAAAATATTTTCAATGTTAATCCTTAGTTTTAATTAGAAAGTTTATATCATTAATCACATTAAAGATAAATGATTTTGTATTATCTTTTGTAATGGTAGAGGGTTCAAAATGGTCGCTAACGACTTTCAATATGTGAAATTTTTTGATGGCGGGAGAGTGGACGACCGCGTCGTAAAAGCCAAAAGACTCCATGTCCACGATCTGATGAACTCCCGTGTGAGCTTCTTCGTCTAAACATACGATTGTTTTTTTCTCTTTCTCAAATACGTAAGTCAAATCTTCATAAGTGACGGAGCCTATTTCTAAAACAGACCCTAGTTTGTATTTTTCATGAGCCGCGCAGATGCCGACGTTTAAGTAAACGTCATCATCCGTAACGTCAAAATGGTTTATAAGCGCTTGCGTCGCTTCTCTTGAATTCACAACTCCTAACCCGCTTATGATGAGTTTAACGCCATCGCCCACAAATATTACGCGGTCATAGAGTTTAAGTTTTTTGAGTTTGTAAAAATCCACAAAAGCCTGAGCTTCGGGTTTTAACGCGGTTATTATGTAAATCATCCGATTATTATACCATTTTTAAGAATAACTTGATATAATTTCGTCGCTCTTCTTTAGACCTGTGCAATGGTCGTTTGGGATACCGCGTCAGGGTAGGAATACAGCAGCGCTCCCCAACCGATTATGTGCCGCAGGTATCTGGAGAAGGGTACTTACCTTTTTATATAAACTTCCACTTAATTATTTTGTTCTTCGAGTAGTTTTTCAAACTCTTTCGCGGGAATAGGTTTACTCTTGATATAACCTTGATAAATGTTACACCCCTTTTCAGCCAAAAAATCCAACTGCTCTTGTTGCTCTACTCCCTCCGCCAACACTTGAAAGCCTAGAGCTTTGCTCATCTCTATGATGGCGACGACAATGGTGGAACTCTCTTTTTCATACGGAATGTTATCTATAAAACTTTTAT
>CALDOC010000376.1 GCA_937914675.1 uncultured Sulfurimonas sp. | reverse complement strand
AAATAGTTTAACTCGAAACGAGAGTCTAGGTTATCCGTGTCCTTTTTTGAATTGGCATTCAAGTTATATTGTATCTGTATTTAGGTGAAATTTCAAGACGATATACGAGCCTTAAAGTCTGAGCCTCTTAAACTCTTCGCTCTCTTTTAGATTTTCAAACAACGCTTCGCCGGCAATCTCATCTCTTAATTGTGGAGATTTTTCTATAGACGTTTGCAAGTCTTCAATCGCTTCGTTTATGTTGCCAAGAACCGCGTTCGCGCAAGAGCGCTGCCAATAGGCGTAACCATATTCCGAGTCGATTTCTATGGCTTTGTTGCTAAGGCTCAAAGCCCATTCGTACTCGTCCATGTCAAGAACCGCGTCCGCTTTGTAAGCGTAAACTTCCGCGTCGGCGCTGTTGACTTTTAAAATTTCATCGTAAAGATCTATCCTCGACTGGGGATTTGTCTCCAAGTTTGAACGCATCCACAAAGAGTGAATGTACTGGGTGTTGTATATTTTGTTTTGATTGTCCAATATTTTTTTTGATTGCAGCGTAAGCGCGTCTTGAAGGCTTTGCATTTGAGAGTTGTACTTTTCCGTAATTTTATCCAATCTGGTTTCAACTATCTCTTCGGTTTTTCTTTTTATGTCTCTAAACGAGTTCCATCCGGCAAAGATGAGTATGGACGTCGCCGCCGCGATAAGATAAAAGACGTTGCCGATTGTGTCGGTCATATATCTCGCCGCTCTGTCCGTTTGTTCAACTTCGGCTCTTGAAATTCTTTTTTCAACCTCATTTCGTAGAATCATGTTTTGCATTCGCAAATCTTTGAGCTCATCTATGACGTATCTCTCAATCAATGGTTTTTCCAAGGCTTTTTCGACGCCTGTGATTTGAGGAGCGTCCGCGTTGGCCGAGGCGCAAAAAACTAAAAATACAAGGAGCGAAAATTTCAACGCAATGTTCATAAAAGAGCCTTTGGTAAAGAAAATTGGATTCATGATAACAAACGTCGCCTCAATAAAAGTTAATTATTGGCAAATAAGCTTCATTTAAATTTATCCTGATAGTATAAAAAACAAGGGATTAAAAATGAAAATAAGTAAAACGACGTTTGAATCGGCGAAAGAAGTAGCCGCTTCATGGCAAAGTGAAATTGACAAAAGTAGAGAGGCGAGTGAGAAAAAATTTCATGAGATAATGAAAAGAATGCTTAAAAATCCTATGAATAAGGTTTTTCTTATAGAATTATTGGATCAAAGTTTC
>CALDOC010000375.1 GCA_937914675.1 uncultured Sulfurimonas sp. | reverse complement strand
TCACGGGTGCGTAAACGCCAAGAACCTCGTACCCTCCAGCGATAAGCTTCGCTTTGGCGGCGTCTACGTTCATGTAGTCGCCCACAAGGTAGGCGCTCGCTTTTTTGCCATGGTAAGGATTCTCGTTCGCCAAGATCTCCGTACTTAAGATTGTCATGACCATAATGGACGCCATGAGTCGCGCGATTTTTATCATGTGTTTTCTCCTCCTTATTTTAATTTTCCATATTATAACATTGATTTTTAATCACATATAATGCTTGACCATTTCTCGCCAGTAGCGCGCCCTATGCGCATCGCCGCTCCAGACGTAAAATTGATGTGAAATTCCCTTTTCGGATAGGGTGGCGCTAATGCTTTTATTATTTTCAAGCAAGACGTCTTCTTCACCCGCAACCATTATGATTTCTAAGCGACGGAGTTGTTCCAAAAAAGTCGGGTCGCTTACGTTGTGAAGATATTGAGAAGGATTGTTAAAGTAAACGTCTTCATCATGATAGCCATCAAAGAGATCGCGATAAGAGCCAATATTGCTGCTAATGTCGTAACGGCCGCTAAAGCTGATCACCTTGTTAAAAACGCTAGGATGGCGAAGGGCGATATTGAGCGCATGGTACGCGCCAAGCGAACATCCATGCGCAGTGAGGTGGGGATTTTCATTTTGTTGTTTTGTGAAAGGCACGACTTCATTTAAAATATACCGTTCGTATTGCAGATGTCGTAAAATGCGATTTTTCGGATGGCACCAATCGCAATAAAAACTTTCAGCGTCGACGCTATCAACGCAAAAAAGTTGCAAATGGCCATTTTCAATTTGTTCGCGCATTGATTCGACAATGCCCCAACCCTCGTAATCAAAAAAACGGCCCACTCTCGTTGGAAAAACTATGACTCGCGCGCCAGCATGTCCAAAGACGAGGAGTTCCATAGAGCGGTTGAGATGGCTACTGTGCCATTGATGATATTCCCGTTTCATGGTTTAAAGAAAAATTTTACTAGCGTGGGAGAGTAAAAGATTGCGCCAAATGTCATAGCCGCGTTCATTCATATGCAGACCGTCTTCACTGAAAAGTTCTTGATTTGGCATGCCGTCTGGAGTGTACATCAGCGAGTGCACGTCGAGGTAGTTTACGTTGTCGAGTTCGTCAAGACGAGTTTTGACGTAACTGTTGAGCAGTCTAATGCGATGAAGCTGATGATGACGCGCGGGGGAGGGTTTTACGGATATAAAAGTAAATTTGATGCCGCTTAGCGTTTTAGCTCGTTTGGCGAGAAGCGTTTCAAAACGAGCCATTATGTCCGAATGATAAACGCCGTTTCCAATGTCATTGTCGCCTGCGTAAAAAATGATGGATTTTGGTTCGCAAAGAGGAACGAGGCGTTCAAAAAAATGGACGCATGCCTCTATGGTAGAACCTCCAAACGCTATGTTTTCCACGTTATGAGGAGCAAAATCCTCTTTCAAACTCTTCCAAAGAGTAAAGGAGGAACTGCCATAAAAAAGATTCGCTCCTTTGCTTATCTCTCCATTTTTAATACGTTTTTCTAGTTGTGAAACCTCTGCTTCGTACCACTGCATCATCTGCTCCTTTGAATTGAGTAATTGTACATAAAAATTGTTACGTTTTCTTCTTAAACGCACTCGCCTTTAAAATATTTTTTCAACAAAAATGGTGGAATAACCGTTGTGATTATGATGACAAATATTAGCATGGCGTAAATTTCATTGGGCAATATTTCATTTACTCTTCCCATTTCAGCGAATATAAGGCCAACTTCGCCTCTTGGAATCATGGAAATTCCGATGATAACGTTATTTCTAAAACATTTTTGCAAGATAAACAACGCTCCTATGAACTTACTTATGAACGCTATTAAAATAAAAGACGTTCCCATTATCCAAAAAGACAAAGACGTAAAATCTATAACTCTCAAATCCATGGAGAGACCGACCATAACAAAAAATATGGGCGTAAATATCTGAATAATGGGAGTCATGCTTTGTTTAACGTCTAGGTGCAGTTTTTCGTTTGTATTTAAAAAAGCGCCAAAGGGCAAGAAAAATCTTCTTGAGAGCGCGATTCCCGCCGCAAAAGAGCCTAAAATAGCCGGTGCTCCGACCAAATGTGAAAGGTAGGCAAAAAGTAAAATAAGCGAGATGATAATTGTGGGAATGTATCCGGGAACCAAATCTTTTCCATGAAATTTATGTATTAGGGACGAGAGAACTTTGGCCAGAGTGGGAGCTAAGATTAAAAAAGCGAGAACCATGCCCGTTACGGACAAAGTGTGATGAAAATTAGCTTCATGAGAGATTGAAAAATCGTATATAAACACCAACAAGATAATACCGATGACGTCGTCTATCACAGCCGCGCCAATCACAATTTGGGCGATATTGGTCTTTTCCATGTGAATGTCTCTTAAAACTCTCAAAGTGATGCCTATGCTCGTAGCGGTAATCGTTCCCCCTATAAACAAAGATATGTCAAACGACAATTCAAAAAGATAATATGACGTTAAAAAACCAAAGATCAGAGGTAAAAAAACGCCTAAAATCGCCACAATGAACGACTTGGTTCCTGAGTTTTTTAAGCGCTGAAAATCAGTTTCCATGCCAACTTCAAACAGAAGCAGAATAATCCCTATTTCCGCTAAAATTTTGAGTATTTCATTTGGTTGGATAACGCCTAAAACGGAAGAACCAAGGAGCACCCCAGCCCCTAGCTCGCCAAGAACGGAGGGGACGCCAAATCTGGCGAACGCTTCACCCAAAAATCTCGCCACTATTAAAATTAAAAAAAGTGATAAAAAAAAGTTATGCGCTTCCATAAGGCATTATACTATTACATGGATGTAATATGCGAATTATTTACGATACTTCACAAAACTAGCGTACACTTCT
>CALDOC010000374.1 GCA_937914675.1 uncultured Sulfurimonas sp. | reverse complement strand
CTTTCGAAACTTCTCGGCTATGTTGTCGGTCGCGCGTTTGTTCGCCATGAAGACCAAAACCAAAGTCCACTTCTTCTCTTCCAAAAGACGTCTAAGCAGCGGTCCGCGATTTTCACGATTGACTTCGAAAACTCTTTGGCTTATTTTTTGCACTATTGGCGTTTCTTGTTCCACACTCACTTCTATGGCGTTTGACGTTATCCTTGAAGCCAAGAGTTGCGCCTTGGGCGGATACGTCGCCGAAAACATAAGGTTTTGACGCTTGGACGGGATAGACTCTAAAACCAAATCCAGCTCTTGAAGAAAACCAATATCAAGCATCTTATCAGCTTCATCTAAAACAAAAAACTCCAAATGAGAAAGATTCATCTGCTTCTTTCTCAGTACATCTAAAAAACGACCCGAAGTCGCCACTAACACGTCGCAACCCTTCTGAATCTCATAAAGCTGATCGCCGATGCTCTCCCCGCCTATGACGCTCACGACTTTTGGTTGTTGGGGAAGACGTCTTCCAAGCTCCTGAAACGCCGAAGCGATTTGCAAAGTGAGCTCTCTAGTCGGAGTCAAAACAAGCGCTTTAATCTTAGCCTTGCCCTCCCCTTTTCTCTCATGCCAAAGCTGTAAAATCGGCAAAACGAAACTAGCGCTCTTGCCACTCCCCGTTTGAGCCAACGCGATGACGTCCTTGCCTTCGAGCGCCAAGGGAATCACTTTTTCTTGCACCTGCGTCGGCGTTACATAGCCCTTTTCTTTTAGAACTAAATTGAGTTCTTTATTTAATTTGAGTGACGAAAATGGCATTTTTTATTCCTTTTGTTATGTGATGATGATTAAATCATC
Organism: uncultured Sulfurimonas sp.; assembly: GCA_937914675.1. GTDB lineage: Bacteria > Campylobacterota > Campylobacteria > Campylobacterales > Sulfurimonadaceae > Sulfurimonas. The sequence continues at coordinate 2,645 of CALDOC010000374.1, read as the reverse complement.
TATTATTTTGTATACTGAACTACGCCCCATTGAGAGCTCAACACTATGGATTGTTTCTCTGTTATCAACTTATCGTCAGTATGGTCTTAGCTTAAATTCTTTTTGACAACCATCAAATAATCTAGTATCAAATTTTTCTTCAAATTCAACTATAGAATCCATGCTAGATGACAATGTCGAAGGTCTTGTGGATGAAACGCCAACGCATAAATAAGCCTCATGTTCTCTCTCTAAATCCATTGCTTCTTTAAATATTTGCAGAGTAGATTTGAGTTGCTCTTTGGCAGTTTTTTTTCTTTTTGCTCTTTGCCCATTTTTACAATCTTTTATCTCAATAAAACAAATTGTACTATCTTCAAAAATAATACAATCGCATTTTTTAAATCCATCATTATTAAAAAAAAGACATTTATCAACGGCTAAAAAAGCTATCTCTTTTGGACCATGATTTATTACTTTAAACTGACCGTTCTCTTTAACGTAGCATCTACCCATAGTACAATTATCATCATTTTCATCACAATCATATATCTCAAACTCTTTATCAATTCTAAACTCTAAACAACTATTTTGTTCTATTTGAGGAAATGTATTTTTTAAACTATTTATCATTTTTGTGACTTCTATATATATTCAATAATGTGTCAAATTCACCTGCTATCTCTTCGCTTATATCATCAATTTCGTTTTCGCTTATGAGTCCTCTGGAACTTTTGATAGTTCGAGCTATCCCATTTTCTAAATAATACGCTGAAAAAAACTCCGAATCTATCCATAAATCTTCATTATAAAGTTTTAACACTTTTTCTCTCATGACACTGTTTATCTTTGCAATATTGCCCGCAAAAAGCAATATATTTAAAGCGCTCAACACATAAGGGCTATGAGTCATGATAAATAGATTGTTCTTTGCGCTAACTTGCTTTATGATATATTTGATGGTGTCTACTTGAGCTTTTGGAAAGAGATTTTGTTCAGGCTCTTCTATAATGATTGATTTGTGTTTGCTAGCGAAATATTTTACAGTTAAATAGAGGGGTAATGACGATTGCGCTCCACTTGAACTATACTCTAAGTCGGTATACCCGTCTTGACTGTAATATATCAAATCTTTTCCATTATTGACATATCTCATGTTCAAAAAATCAAGCTTTTTTATCTCTTGTCTCGCTTTTTCATATTCGCTACTAAAATTGAGTAAAAATTTTGGAAGCGGTATTCCAGACACCAAAAATGAACTCAATGATTTGCTAAAGAGGGAAATTAAGCTTCTCTCAGCTGGAATGTATTGAGTGGTTAATTTTTCAGTTTTAATAATATTTTCGTGATTTGGTCGTAACATCTCTTGCGCCACTGGTTCAAAGGCATCAATTGTTTTATTTATATGTCCATCAACAAGTTCAAAAATAATTGTATCGCCAACATAAAATTTAATAACAGTCTCTTTAGTGATGAAGTTTATATTAAAATCATCAAATTTTTTAAATACATTATCATCCTCTAGCATGTGATTTCTTAGGTCTAAAATTATGGTGATAATCTTTGCCAACACACTTTTACCGCTACCATTCGCACCTATCAAAACATTGATTTGACTTAGTTCTATCTTCACCTCTTTAAGCGGTCCGAAATTTTTTATGTAAAGTTTATCTTTTGTCATCTGTTTTCACCTGTTAAAAAAATCTTGAGTATCATGATTGTACCTCTTTAAATTTTATATCTTTGAGTCACTTGCAGATTAGCATGAAAAGAGTTACAAGCGTCTTTAGGAGCTAAGTTTTGTTTTGTTTATTACACCCTCTCCCACTCAAACCCGCTGATATTTTTCTTCTCTTTATCAAAATTTATCCCCACCAAAATCATCTCTTTGCCGTCGCTTAGATATTTTTGAGCGTAATTTTTCTCTTTTATCTGAGTCAGAGCGTTTTCTTTGCCTACTTTGAACTCTATGATATAGACGTATTTGTCTATTTTCACGGTCAAATCTATGCGTCCATGATTGGTCACGTCTTCGCCGATGATGTCAAGTCCCAAGCTTTGAAGATAGACGTAGACGATACTCGCATAAAAGCCCTCATACTCTCGCATGGGGTTTTTGACGTAGTTGTTGTAGGGGATTAAGCCAAATATTGAGCTAAAAGTATCTCTGACTTTATCCAAATCCGCATTTAATAAAGCGATATAAATATCCGTTTTAGCCGTGGGAAGATTGTTCTTTGTGATATGATTGATAATCATGTCGTTAAAGGATATTTTCACCTCTTTGTTTGGTAGTTTTAGCTTGTACTCTATCGTCTCAAAAGGAGTCTCTTGCATTTTTTCAATAGTCAAATAGCCACTTTGATAGAGTATCGCTTCAAGGTTTATATTCTCAACGTCAAAGCTCTCAAGAAGCTGTTCGCCTACCGTTATGTTGGATAGTTTAGGCAAAAAGTAGTTGTTTTGTTCTATGAGTTTGATGAGAAAAGTAGGCGTTCCTGTGGCGAACCAATAGTTTGAAAATTTATAGTCATTGTCAATGAATTGTAATAAATCAAAAGGGTTGTACACGTCGTCTTTGAGAAAATTATAGCCATTGTACCAAGCTTTTAGTTTCTCCAAATCAACGCCGTCAAGATAAGGCGCGAACTCATTTTCTATGTTTG
>CALDOC010000373.1 GCA_937914675.1 uncultured Sulfurimonas sp. | reverse complement strand
TAATTTGACTTTCCGTCACTTCAAATTCAATATTTTCATAGCAACACTCTTTTTCAGACAACAACTCTTGAATAAACTGAACAAAATCTTTCTCTTCTAGCTGTTTAATCGCTAAATTCATTGAAAGTTTTCCAGGATTCAGCCCTCCGTCCTTCCACTTTTTAAACTGAGTTAAGGCTTTTTTCATAACTATTCTGTCAAGTTGCACGACCATTCCCGTCGATTCGGCAAGAGGGATGAATCTATCGGGACATATCAAACCCAACTCCGGGTGTTTCCATCGGACAAGAGCTTCCGCGCCCACAATCTTGTTGGTTTGAGCGTTCATTTGCGGTTGAAAATAGACGAGAATTTGATCATTTTCGAAGGCTTTTCGAAGCTCCGTTTCGAGAAAAACTCTCTCCATAGCTTTTTTTGTCATCTCTTCGTCATAAAAAAAGTATCTATTTCTACCGCTATCTTTTGCTTTGTACATCGCCGAATCGGCGTTTCTTAAAAGAGCGTTAGCGCTAACGCCGTCATGAGGATACATGGCTATGCCCACGCTCATCCCGATATATAACGTATTGTTTTCTATGGCGAAAGGCTCTTTTGAGGTCTCCATAATCTCTACAATAAAATTAGAGACAGAATCTATGGTATCTATATTGTTCAAAACAATGCAAAATTCATCACCGCCCAATCTTGAAAAAGTGTCCGTTGTTTCAATTTTCTCGTTAAGTCTCTTTGCAAATTCCACTAATATTTTGTCGCCTACGTTATGTCCCAAAGAGTCGTTTATTTCTTTAAAATGATCTAAATCGATAAATAAAAGAGCGATTTCTTCTTTATCTCTTTTGGCTACGTTGATGGACTGATTTAGCCTATCTAAAAAAAGTACGCGATTTGGTAAATCCGTCAGCGCGTCATGATTTGCCTGATACTCCAACTTTTCTCTCTGTTCGTCAAGTATTTTCAAACTTCTTTGCAAATCAGATTGAATTTTTTTAAGTTTTGTGATGTCTCGACCCGCGCCAACCGTGCCTATGGTTTTGCCATCTTTATCATAAAATGGAGCCTTGTATACTTCTAAGTACATTAGCTCGCCTTTTACGTTGCCATACTCTTCAAACTTCATGGCTTTGTCGTTTTTTATTACGTCTATGTCGCTATTGAAACAAAGTTCGCCAAAAGTATGCCAACCAGGGATGTGTTTATGTAATTTTCTCTCGCGAATAGCAAAAAACACGTCTCCCTTTCCTATGGGCTCTTGCGTATCTTTGGCCATAAGCAAACCATCGCAAATGGCTTGATTCGCGTAAAGATAATTTCCATCCAAATCTTTCACCCACAACATATCCGGCAAATGCCGCGTTAAAAGTTTAAGTAGTTCTGAATTGTGCTCTTTTAAGTCTTCTATCCTGAATGACGTCATAGAACTCCTTGTCTAAAAAAATTAAAATATCAAGAATTTGATTCCTGAGGGCTTATGCTTTATTGTCTGGATGAAAGTGGCATACAGGCCCGTCTAGCGCTTCTTTCACGCTACATCTTTCTCTAATCCACATGGTAAAGAGACCCAATGAGTACGATAATAGTATTGTTATAATTACTTCAAAATTCATTTTATTCCTTTGTACTTGACTTTAAATTCAACACGTTTGTTTAATTCCATGGCGTTAGGATTCGAGTCTGGCGCCATAGGTCTCTCCTGCCCATAACCTATAGACTCAAGTCGTGTTTTATCTATGCCATTTTCTATCAGATAATTCATCACGCTTAACGCTCTTCTTTTTGAAAGTTTCAGATTTCTTT
>CALDOC010000372.1 GCA_937914675.1 uncultured Sulfurimonas sp. | reverse complement strand
GTTGGAGATATGAAGTTTATAAAAGTGGATGGAAAAAGCGACGTGGCGTCTAGCGCGACTGATTATCATGTAGTGCTCACCGATTTTAATCCAACGTCCATCATAGCGAAAATTGATTCGGCGGACTTAAAAGCGCTTTTACATATGGTTAATCAAAAAGCGTACGCAAGCGGGGATGTAAACCTAAATGTTAATTTTAAAAATATAACGCCGCATAAACTTGATGGAAACGTAAAACTTCAAACTCTTCAAGGACAACTAAACACTCAGGTCATGAAGAAAGATTTCAACATTACGATTCCCTCCACGGCGTTTAACATGAACCTTGACGCGACGCTTAAAGGGGACGACGTTGATTATGAGTACATGCTAAATTCAAATCTTGCAAAAATAACGTCTGCCGGCAAAGTTGTACCGGAGCCTTTAAAAGTTGATTTGACATATGGCGTAAACGTTCAAGAATTGGCGCTTTTAAAGCCCATGACGGGGGCGGACGTTAGAGGCTCTTTGAAACTAAATGGGGGAGTTAAGGCAAACAAAGAGAAAATGGAAATAAGCGGAAAAACCGATTTCGCCGAATCGGATACTACTTTTTCGGCGCTTTTGAAAAACTTTGAGCCTGTGAGCGTTAAAGCGAACGTAAAAGATTTGAAACTTCAAAAAGCGCTTTACATGATAAAGCAACCTCACTACGCGGACGCGCTATTTTCTTTGGACGTTGACGTTAGCGACGCTAGAACTGGCAGTTTAAGCGGTATGGTAAAATCCAAAATCACAAACGGTTTGCTAGATTCAAAATATATGACAAAAGCTTACGAGTTTAAAACAACGATGCCAAACACAACTTTCAACGCAAATACCATAACGACTTTAAACAAAAACATAGTAGACACAAAAGTGGAGTTTCACTCCTCGCTTGCGGATTTTGACGTCAAAAGAGCAAGATTTGATACAACAGACGCTTCTTTAACAAGCGACTTCATAGTAAAAGTTCCAAATCTTGATAAGCTGTTTTTCGCTACGGATAGACGTTTAAAGGGTTCGATAGTCGCAAATGGAGAACTTAAAAAGGCTAAAGATTTAGACTTTGTCATTCATAGCGACGTAGCCGGTGGCAAGCTAGACGCCAAACTTCACAATGACGACTTTCATGCTGATTTGACGGCTCTGCAAACGCTGGATATTTTAGAGATACTAATATATCCAGAGATGTTTAAGTCTTCTCTCGATGGTAAACTTGATTA
>CALDOC010000371.1 GCA_937914675.1 uncultured Sulfurimonas sp. | reverse complement strand
GAAGACCTTTGTGAACCATGAACGCGTCGAGATGACAAGCGCTTCCCGTTTGTATCTGATACGCGGGGATGCCTTTCGCCTTGATTCTGTCCGCGTCTCGCGACGTTTCCAAATCCCCCTCAATCACTCCAAACCTGAACTTCGCCAAATCCGCCATACGCTCCAAAAGAGCCGTTTTTCCACTTCCGGGACTGCTCATTAGGTTGATGGCGAGTACGTGATGAGAGTCAAAATGGACGCGATTATGTCCCGCTTCTTGATTGTTTTTGTCAAGTATTTTCGTAATCACGTCTATCGTTTTTTTGTCGTTTAGCTGAGGGTTGCGTTTCAGCGTTTCATGAGCCGCTTGGTGAGTGTGAGAATCATTCCCGTGAGAGTGTGTGTCTTCGTCATGTTCATGGACATGATCCGTTATCGAGCATCCGCAATCTGCGCACATGGTTAGTTCCTTATGTTTAAGTTTAGAAAATGAGCATGTTTGTTCCAACCGCTACGGAGACGACTCCCGCGGTTGTAAAAACTCTGCGAACGTTTGTGAGGTTGGTGAGCAGAGTTTTTTTCACAGACTCGCCTATGGAAAAATCAGCGATGGCGGTAAGATGATCGGCTCCAAAAGCGTGAAGCGCGCCGTACCAAAATATAATAATCAAGCCCATTTCCATAATCAGTATTCTCCATAAAAAGTTTTAAAAATCTCTATCGCGCAATTAGGATTAAACAGTTCCAACCCTATACCGACTGAGCTCGTTTTTTTTCAGATCCATGACATGAACCGCGCAGGCCAAACAAGGGTCGAAGGAGTGTATGACTTTTAGAACTTCGAGAGGCTTGCTTGGGTCTTTTATCTTTAGCCCTATCAATGACTCTTCGTAGGCTCCTCTCGCTCCGTCGAAGTTTTTAGGCGTGGCGTTCCATGTCGTTGGCGCTATGACGGAGTAGTTTTCTATCTTCGCGTCTTTGATGTTTATGAAATGCGAAAGCGTGCCTCTGGGCACTTCCAAAAACGCTCTGCCCTTCGCCTCTTTTTGCAAAGAGTCAAAATCAAACCTCGTCCATGTCTGCGTGTCGTAGTACTTTACGTTTTGAATCAACCGCGAAACGAGTTTAAAAATGTACTCGCAAACGTAACCGCTCTCTATGGCTCTCGCGGCGTTTCTTCCAACCGCGCTGGACAAATCTAAGAGTTCCAAATCGGTGTCTTTTAAAAACTCGTCCACAAAAGATTTTATAAGAAAATTGTCTTTTGCGTAGCTAATCAAGACTCGAGCCAACGGTCCGGTCTCCATGGTTTTGCCATCGTATCTCGGAGCTTTTATCCAAGAGTATTTGTCGTCGTTTTTCGCAGTTTTCAAAGAGCCGTCTTCGTTCAAGTCTGTGTAGTGAATTTCATTTTCTCTGGCGTCGCCGCCATACCAAGCTCGGTCGATCTCTTCGGTCATCTTACTCTCGTCAAAACTTTCAACGTTGTCAAAATCATGGTCGTAGATGATTCCATCACAAAATAGTTTTCTCTCACCCTCAAACTCGTAACCGCCAACCGACAGAAAGTTGCCGTTGGCGCGACCTATTCCAGCTTTTATCTCCTCGCGATAAGCGATGGCCAAAAGTTTGGCGTCTGGCAAATACGCGCGGTCTATGAAATCCTTCGCCTCTTTTATGATGAACAAGTAATCATTCAATCTTTGAGGATTCAACATGTCCGCCACGCTCGTAATGCCGCCGACGACTATGCTTTGTGGATGCGGAGTTTTTCCGCCAAAAATGGCGACCGCCTTGCTGACGTTCGTTTGAAACTTCAACGCTTCAAGATAGTGAGAAATCATAATGAGATTTTGTTCGGGAGTCAGCTTGTACTCTTCATGCCCCCAATACCCGTTGGCGAATGGTCCAAGTCTTCCCGCCTTGACGAAGTTTGAGAGTTTTTCTATGGTCGCCTCATGATGAGACGGAGAATTTGCGAACGGCTTGACATGGTATTTTAGAGCCTCTTTGGAAGTGAGTTCCGGATCCGCGTTTAAGGCGCTCGTGACGTCCACAAAATCCAAACAGTGCAGATGATAAAAATGAACCACGTGGTCTTGTATGAAAAGAGCCATCGCCATCAAATCTCTAATGATTTCCGCGTTTTTGGGAATGTCGATGGAGTAGGCGTCTTCAACGCTCGTGACCGCCCCCCTAAAGTGGGAGTTTGTGCAAACGCCACAGATTCTGCCGGCTAAAAGTCCTGCGT
>CALDOC010000370.1 GCA_937914675.1 uncultured Sulfurimonas sp. | reverse complement strand
TTTGATTAAAGCGCATTTAGACAAAAACGTAGTAACTTTGGTTGTTGATAAAAAATATGACGTAGATTCGTTTCCTAGTCAATTTAAAACAGAGTTCACGCCTAGAGTTTTCTTTATAAACCCTAAAGACGAAACCATTATCTCTCAAACTACTGGTTACGTAAAGAAGATGGAGTTTATGAAAAAGTTGGATGAAGTTGAAAAACTTTACGTGAATTCTCAATGATAAAGATAATCTCGTTTTTGTTGATAAGTTCCGTTTATCTATCCGCTGTGAGTTATTGGACGTTGAGCGGTTTGACTAAAGTAAACGTTTACGTTAACAATAAAGTATCGCTTTTAAAGCCAGAGACAATAGAGTTGATAAAAGATAAAATGTACAAAACTCTCCAAGACGAGGGCGTTCAAACTAAACAACAAGATAGTCCTATTTTAATTATAGCTTTTAGTGAAATAGAAAACGACGACATGCATTACGTTCATATACGCCTATCTCTTGGCGAAGAGGTTCAAACGTTTAGGGTTGATAAAAGCGCCACTTTTGCCTTAACGTATGATGAATCCGATTTTATAGAGGCGGATAAAAACGAACTTGATAAGGCGATTTTAGAAAGCGCAGACGCTTTAGTCGCTAATTTTAAGGCTCAGTTTAAGGAAGACAAAGAGGAATAAACTTCTTTGTCTTTAACTTCTTTTTCTGTAAAACTCTTTTTTATACTCATCAAACTTATCTTCTAAAATAGCGGCTCTCACTTCTCTCATGAGGTTTAAATAATAGTGCAAATTATGGATGGTTCCAAGTCTAAAATAGGTTATCTCTCTTGCGCGAAATAGATGATTTAGGTATGCTCGTGAATAAGTTTTACAAGTTAAACATGAGCACTCCGGATCAACTGGAGCCGCGTCTTCTTTAAACTTCGCCCCCTTGATGTTTATGCGACCAAAAGAGGTGAAAAGGGTGCCGTTTCTCGCGTTTCTCGTGGGCATGACGCAGTCAAACATATCGATGCCGCGTTCAATGTTTTCTATAAGGTCTTCAGGGGTTCCAACACCCATAAGATATCGTGGTTTGTTCACAGGCATGTATTGGACTGTATGCTCAACTGTATCGTACATCTCGTTGTTCAGTTCTCCAACGCTAAGACCTCCGATGGCAAAACCGTCATAATCCATGGCGCACAACTCCGTGGCGCTTTTTGTACGAAAGGCTTTGTCCGTTCCACCTTGAATTATTGCGAAAATGTTTTGTTCCACTCCAACGCCTTTGGCCTGATTTTCTCTAAAATACTCTATAGACTCTTTCGCCCAAGCCGTAGTGCGTTCGATGCTTAATTTTATGCGTTCTTGCGTCGCGGGAAGTGCTACCAAATCATCTAAAATCATCATGATGTCGGAACCCAAATTATTTTGTATGTCTATGACTTTTTTTGGAGTGAAAAAGTGTTTTGAGCCATCTATGTGAGAACGAAACTCTATCCCGCCTTCTTTGTGTTTGCTTATGTCTGAGAGTGAAAAAGCTTGAAATCCGCCACTGTCCGTTAAAAAACTTTTAGGAAACTTTGTAAAACCATGAAGTTTGCCCATTTTTGCGACAGTCTCGTCACCAGGGCGTAAATACATATGATAAGTGTTGGCCAAAATTATTTCGGCGCCAAGTAAGTTTAGAACGTCCTCGGCGTCCAATGATTTAACGCTGCCGATAGTTCCAACAGGCATAAAAACAGGCGTTTTTATGGTTGAGTGAGCGGTTATTATCGTGCCAGCTCGAGAGTTTTTACTCGTTGCTTCTAGTGTAAACTGCATTAATCCCTAGCTTTTTGCGGAGTGAAATCAATTCCCGGGATTGTTACGTCGGCATTGTTTGTTTCTTGCACTTTTTTCATGATTTTGAGAGGCCTACCCATTTTATAGAAAATAGTATTTACGATATTACCTTTTTCGTCATACCAATTTTGATTTCCTTCTTTATAATTATTTTTAAAAGTAACCTCACTATAGAGCTTTCCTTCAGGCGTGTACTCTTTTTGCAGACCCATTTTTTTACCATGTAGATATGGAATTTCTAAAGCAAGTTGTCCATTGGTGAAAAACTCTTTTTGCGTTCCTTCTTGTTGGTCATTTATATAATTAACAATGTGTTTTAGTTTTCCATTTGCATGATAAACTTTTTCTTCTCCATCTAATTTATCCATTTTATAGTTAGTGGTTGAAAGAAGAAGGCCTTTTTTATCATACCAAGTCATTAAACCATCACGTTTGTCATTTACGTAGTTTACTTCATTTGCAACTTTGCCCATCATGTAATAAACTTTTTCAAGGCCATTTTTAACGCCTTCTTTTTTTTCTGTATTCGTTCCATCGACATAATTCGTGACAGCCTTTAATTCACCGGTTTTAAAATAGGTTTTTACGAGTTCCGCACTAGCGATAGTGCTAAGCATAGAGACCACAATCAGTGGCGTTAGATAAGTTTTCATTTAAAGTAAGTCCTTGGATTTTTTCAGTATTGAAGAGTATAACCTAATAAAAATACATTTTGACAAATATACTTTTATTAAATTAAACTATCCCTCAAGAGAGGGATAACGCAAAGGGTGAAATATTAGTTCCAGCCATCTTTTACGATTTTTGTAGAGTTTGTGTATGGATACTTAGCAACTAAATCTTTGATTGATAGTTTTTGATCACCACCTCTCATAAAGTGTGACAATGTTACCGCAGCCCAGTAATCATTAGCGTACTCTGTATCTTTTAGTTGTAAAGGAACACCTTTATCATTAACAGTGTGACAAGCAGCACATGTTACAGGACCTGCATATTCACCATCTGGAGAATATTGAAGAGCTTGTTCATGAGTTGTAACATCAACACTTCTTTCTGCACCATCAAATCTTGAAGAGTACAGTCCGTGAGCAGACTCATGACAAGATTGACAAGCTATGTTTCCATGAGCTTTTGAATATCTGTATAATGAGTATTTGTTTGGTAAATCTATTGGGAAATATTTTCCACCAGTTTCACTCTCAACAAATGGAGCAACGTGACAGTCAGCGCAGTGAGGTTCAGCAGCGGCTAGCCACCAGTCATTACCACCAGACGCGGCAGCGTAAGGAACGTCTCCACCAGTAGGGTGATTCCATGGTTTAAGGTCAAGACCGTCTTTAGACGCGTTTTTAACTAAAGTAGCTGATTTGTGATCTGCGTAGTAGCTAAGAACTTCATTGTTACCAGTAGTTTTAGGGTCGGCGATTGCAGCAAAAGCTTTTGCGTCTCCACCAGAAATCTCTTTAATCATCTCTTTGAGAGATTTGTTTCTTAATGATTTACCAGCTTGAGTACTGTCATTTGTAATATTGTCATAATTTTGGAAAGCTTGCGCCACTTTTGTATGACAGTTTGTACAATATAGACCTCTTAACTCGCCAGCGTCTTTTCCATGCTCATCTTTAACAGAAACGTTTTGATACTGCCATTTACCATAATCATTTAAGAAGAATGGAGGTTTAGCGTTAGGATTTGAGTGAGCGTCGCGACGTACGTAACAACCACCACCGGATTTTCTGATATCGCCTTTAGCAAATCTACCTTCACCGTATCTGTCTGTAACTCTAAATGGATTAGAATCATCATTCATATTAGGGTTTTGGAAGTGAGTAGGGTGACATGATTGACATGCTTGTGAACGACCAGCGCCATCAGGCATTGGAACCATCGCAAGGTGAAAACCGTGAATCGCTTCGCTTAAAGTTTTAGCTTTAACCGCTTTGTATCCAGTGGCGTTAACTCTTGGAGTCACAAGGTTTCCAGAAACGTTGTCTCCGTGACAGTCAGTACAGTTTACTAGACCAACTTTACCAAGTCTATTTCCAGAAGCCGTGTCTTTGTAGTCACGTAGAAAGCTAGTGCCATGGTGCGCGTCATGAAGTGAAAGAATATTGATTGAAGCTTCTGCGAGTCTCGCCATATATTCACTTTCATCAGGATAAGTTTTCCAATAAGCGTATTCTAAATCGCTTTTTGTAAGACCTTCGTCACGACCCATTTGCGCCGCTTTTCCATTTCTTGAGTGACAAGCGTAGCAGTTCGGGATGTCAACTGGGTTGGTTCCGAAATAAGAAACCGTGTTACCAGTTCTAGTGTGCATAGCTTGACCTGTTCTAGTGTGCAACTCTACTGTTGAATACTGAAATGGTTGGAAATCGGATTCAGTAACGGAACGAATAGTGCCTTTTCTAGTGCTATCGTTAAACGCGGTTAGAGGAAGACCAAGAGCGTCCCAAAGGTGAGAAGCTGTAAGAACAAGTTTAACGTCTTTTACAGGAGGAACGAGAGTGTCAGAGAAAACTATGTTTCCACCGTGTTTACCAGCGTACTCAAGGTAACCGCCAGATATAGATTGACCAGTAGGTCCACAATCGGTTTTTTGAGCTATGTCTCTTCCTACGACTAAACGCTTGGCGTCTTTAGGATGAGTGCCTTCAAGATCGGCGTATATAAATAAGTGAGTCCAAACATAGTTTGCTACCGTATCGTTTGGAGAGTCGAAGTGACCATCACCATCGGCGTCTTTAGGAACGCTGAAATATTTCATTTTATTACCTTCACTATAAGAGTTGTCTCTAGTGTAGTAGTAAAGTT
>CALDOC010000369.1 GCA_937914675.1 uncultured Sulfurimonas sp. | reverse complement strand
ATTTGCAAGTGGCTCTCAAATATAAAATTTATTTATAACTAAAAGGAATAAGCGGATAATAATAAGAATTTTGTGTTGAATAGTACATTTTCGTACTTGTAATCATAATTTGACAACTAACATACATCGCCAAATTACAACTCTAAGAACATCGCAACAAACTTGAACTGGCTAATCTATCACTTCCCTATCTGTCGCAATATTAACTCTTCTCTTCTCTTGAACACTAGTCATAGCAATTTTAGCTTGAGAACTTTGAGATACCGTTTCAAAGCTTTGTGAATAAGTAGCTTTTAACTCTCTTTTAATTGAAGACTTCTGCTTCTCAAGCATCTCTAAAATATCCATTTTAAAGCTATCACGGTTAAAGTGTTCATCCGCTGTGACAATCACTGCATCAGTAGCGAACCAAGCCGCTACCGCCAATACTGGAGCGCACACCACCACTCCTGGACCACATACGAGACCAGCTAATCCAGCGCCTGTCGCTGTAGCCATTTTACTACCAACTTTCACTGCTCCTTTCGCCGCTAATTTAGCGCCTGCTTTACTAGCTAACTTTGCCACTATGACTACGGATATCTTTTTAGCGATCATGGCGGAGATTAATAGTGAGAATTTACCCTCTTGCAACATTTGATTTTTCACTATCTCTGTTTGAAGTTGCTCTAGAGTCTCTCTATTAATGTCTAAATCAATCTCAACCCCATCATACGCTATGGCGCTAAGAAGAGCCAAATGCTCTTTTATGCGATTGTTGTATTGATTATATACAGTGTCAGAAGCACTTTGTAAATTATTAGAGAAGTCGCTTCCCATAAGTCTCTTCTCTATAACGTTGCTTATTTTATTGCTCGCCATGGCGTACATCTCAGAGTACTCCCCTACTACGCTATAGTGGTAATCAAGATAAGAATCAATCCTATACTCAACTGATGAGAATACATGCTCTATCTCTCTATCAATAGTATCGCTAAGAGCCATAATCTCCTCTTTAAAATCTGCTTCAATCTCTTTTTGATGCGATTCAAGATTTGTTTTTAATCTATCCGTGGCAAAGTATTTATCAATGTATTGATCCACTACTGTTTTTGATTGATTGACTTTCTCTTCTTGAACCATCTGTTTATTGTTGAGATGCGCTATAAAAAAGAGCGTCAAAAATATTAACGCCAATATTGCTATTGTTATCCAAAAATACTTCTCAAACTTTGAGAGACTCTTTATGCTTAGATTCTCTTTTGCGTCTATTTTGGGAGAAATTTTACCTCTAAAGAGATTCTCTTTGTTAAAGAGACTAAAGGCGTAAGCCCTAGCCTCCCATGTGTATTTCATTGACTTTAAGCCACTGTTTGTCATAGCGCTCATCATAACCATCCTTTTCGCATCAACGCCGCTTCTATGTCCAAACCTTGCAAATCTTTTAATTCTGAGCCTGAGTTGCCGTTAGAATATCTTGTCGAGCTACTAGACCATTGCTTCATGCCTGTCTTGTTCCCATTTACAAATATCTGACCATCGCCAAACACCTTCACTGATTTTCCTCTTATGCTATATTGTTGCATCTTGCTTTCCTTTTAATATAATGAGAGAGAGATCATCCGAGCTTTTTTTCATGAAGTTCTTTTTTAAGTTAAATGACAAATGTTGAGAAACTTCGTTTGAACTGTACTCGTCCAACCAATCAATCATAGTTTTTGTGATAGAGGCTATATCTTTGCTCTGTTCATTAAAGAGTAACTCTTGTACCCCGTCTGAACATATTAAAAGCCCATTGCAGAGACTCTGAGTCTTGCCCATCTTTAAACGCAATCGTTTTTTATAAGAAATACTCGTTAAAAAATATGTAAGATTGCTAAACTCACCATTCTCGGGCTCGCTCAGCACTTCCAACTCATTCGTATCTGTTACGCCTATTATGATTCCATCGCCAACGTGAGCTATTAAATATTGCTCTTTATGGATAACTACAAGTAGTAGAGTCGAAGCCAAAGAGTCAAATTCCATTTTCTTCTCTATGGAGTATCTCTCTAGCTTCTTCTCAATAAACTCCGTTAACAGAGCGCTGGCGTTCTTGTCAGTAAAATATATCTCTCTATTGTTTTGGAATTCTATTGAGAGCTCTTCTAAAATAAATTCAGCTCCTTCGCCTGAATTAACAACAGAGCCAGCTCCATCGCACAGACCCATAAAGAGATATGAGTCTGTTTGAACTATTTGTATGCGATCTTGGCACTCAGAATGATTTTGAACATGATTAGCGCCTCGTTCGACTGCGTACGCTAGATTAAAGTTATACGATTTCATAGCGTCTATCCAATGGATCAGTTTTAAAAGTCTCGCCCTCAGCCGACTGTGAATAGCCAGAGGTGCTTTGAGAAAGCCACTCAAATAGAGGCACAAGGTCTTCTCCAGTTGGAGAGAATATAACGGGGCTTTTTGGATTAAAGCGTTTTAACTGAGAAATGTTCACTTCATCACCCGTGCCAATTGCGAAAAAAGTGAGTTTCTTCGCATTTATGAGCGATGTGGTTTTAGATACCACAGAGTCAATATCTTCACTAATGTCACAATCAGTCAAAAGCACTATCCAAGGAGCTTTTCGGTTAAGCTTCTGCTTTTTATACTCTTGGCTCTTTTTCTCCAAGTCATGCAAGACTCTCTCAATCGCTGGAGCGATTTGAGTGCCACCGGAAGCGCTTAGTTTTGGGACTGAGATATCATTAACGCTTTGAAAGTCAACCAACTGTTTCACTTCATGGTTGAACACATAGAGTGCCACCTCTACTGAAGCCGCTGCGTAAGGGTCTTCTCTTAATGACTTTATAAATACTGCCAATCCCTCTTGCACAGACTTTAAACCACCATACCAAGACATAGATTCGCTAATATCCAACAACAGAGCCACAGCTACTTTTTGAGTAGTGTCAACGAAACTATCCACGCCTAAATCAAACTTATTACTTTTAAAGTTTTTCATCTACTTATTCTCCTATTTATATTAAATCTAAACCCAACACACTGTTTGGGAGACTGGATACACTCCTATTTCTTTGAGATGCCATGATTAAAATCACTTCTTTAAAAGAGTCTTTTTATAACTCTCTAATGATTGTTGTAAAATCTTTAAGGGTAGATACTTCTTCTGATCGAACTGAGTGTAAAAATAGTTTTTCAACTCTGCTGACAAACGATGATGAGAGCTTGCTAAATCCGGGTGCACGTTTGTATTGTTTACACTATTGGGACTGTATAGGTAAACTCCACGCTTTAATTCGTCTACGTCACTACTGCCATAGGGAAGCGCTCCATAATGCAATATTTGAAAAACAATCATAGTTAGGGCGTATGTGTCATCAGAGATTGTTCTCATATAGGAGCTATACTTTTTACCTATGTTTTTAGGATGCGTGTAGATTGCTTGCCCTACTCCCGATGGTCTATTGATCTGAAAACTATCCGTGTCTATTAGAAAGACTTGATCCTTACTCTCAACCAATATGTTGCGAGGGTTGATGTCTCCCACTATGACTGACTCTTTATGAACAATATTAAATAGCTCTAAGATTTTAAGAGATAGAGAGACAAGGTCAATGAGCGTATATTTTGGAAAGTTCTTCATGACTCCATTTGGCAAAAAGAGTATGCCTAGCTCCACTCCTTTGACCTTTGGCATCTCATACCCGATGAAGTTCTCATCTTCATCGTTTAAAATGGCGCTTGGAGTCACAATGTTTTTAGAGAAGTTACTGCCCATAAGTGATTTTAAAGTCTCTAATTTTTCAGAGGTGGCGTAGTTGGCTTTATAAATCTTTACTAAGCTTTTTCTGGAGACTGCGTAGATATGCGCTTCACCACCTCTGGCAATTGACGCGTACTGATTAGGATTCTTAAAAGTTTTTACTCTAAAAGTAGTTTGAGTAGCGCTTGTAGTGGATTGAGCCGATGGAGCAAAAAGGAGTTTGAACATAAACTTTAAGCCCATGAATACGTACTCAAAAAACTTTGCTATAAAATTCAGATTAAAGGCTCTGAGTGGTTTTAATATCAAAAACGAATATATGCCAAAGAGTATTGAGCCTATGCCATCTCTTAAAAAAAGAACAACGTCCATAAATAGCCCAACTATTTTCTCCACGCTTTTTAAAAGGAGCATTACCAAAAAGATGTATGTGCTATAGTATGAAAACAAGAATAGCACTTGAAGCGGATAAACCGTATCGGCTACTTGCATCATAAAAAAACTAAAGAGGTTTAGCGCTAGCGTTGACGCGAACAATAACCAAGTGAACTCTCTATAATGGAGCTCCCAAGCCAATTTGTAGGTTATATAGTTTAAAAAACCAAATGGAATTAAGATGCTTAAAAAAGCATGCAGTGGATGGATGAAGTTATAAAAATCCGTTGCCATTACAGAGCCCCTTGCATATCAATATATTTAACGCTTTCAACGACGCTTCGCTGTTTGATTTTATAGGGGCTCTTTCTTGTTATGTATTTAAACTTAGAGAGTTCATAATAGGGATAGAGCTTTTGAATGAAAGGCTTATTGCCTAAGATAAATACAAGAACCTCCTCTGATGGCAAAGTTCTAATAGACGATGGTTGCATCACTGGCTCAAAAACGGATTTTCCAAATAGCGATGTCTGTTTCTTTCCGATTTGATTTGAGAGAGTGTTTGTCAATTGGTTTGAAGCGTTTCCGAAATAGACTTTCGTTCCAACTCCCCCGTTTAAAATGACCTCCGCTCCACTACGTCCATAGAGGTTCTCAACCATCTCAATCGATTGGATGGCAAGTATCCAACTGAGACGATATGACCTTGATACGGTTATGTATTTGTCAAGTTTTGGAATGAAGTAGTTACCAGCCTCATCGATAAAAAGATAGAGACTAAGGTCTCTTTTTAAAGGTGGATTTTTCAATAATTCCGAGTACATCATCGTTGATATGAAACTACCGACAAGAAAGTTGTATTGGTCGCTCTCTTGTATGCTTATTCTTATGTAGAGCGCTATCTTCTCTTTTCTAAAGCGAGTGAAATCAAATGAGTTTGAGGAGAGAATCTTTTTGAGTTTGTCGTTACTCGCAATTGGTGATAAAACCGTTGAAGCCGTGGCTACTATGTTTAAAAGAACTGTTTCATCGTATGACTTAAATCGAGTGTATTCTCGTATCATCTCAGTAGAGCCATACTTAATGAATAATTTATCAAGCTCGTTGTCTGGACTCTTATCTATTAAAAGTAGTAGATATTTGACGTTAGGCAAGTTGATATGCTCTTTTTGGTCTATTGAGAATAGCAAGATTCCCAACAACGTTAGAATATGCAAAGCCGCTTCATTCCAGAATTTATCGCTACTTCCACTACTAGGTTGATTTGAAGAGGATGAGTATATGAGCGTACGAAATACAAACTCTATATCTGAACTATCATGGCAAAAATCAAATGGATTAAATCCAATGGAACTATCCAAATCATTTGGAGAGAGCGTATAGATTTTATATCCACACCTGTTTAAATAGTTTGAAGTAAGGTCAAAAATCTCACCCTTGGCGTCTAAGATTATCATAGAGTTCTTAGCGCCATTTTTTGCTTTGTCAAGAATCATGTTAATGATGAGTCTTGACGTTTTACCCATACCCGTTGTCGCGTTGATGAGGATGTTTTGATGCGAGAGCTCTTCTGTTA